>JAYWEB010000256.1:0-4012 GCA_043779575.1 Chthoniobacter sp.
ACTGCGCTGCGCAAAGCCTCCGCTGCGCTCGGGATGACGGAGTATTTTTTCCACCCACCTCCCCCACCCGAGCGGCGACCGAAGCTCTAAAAAATCACCGGACGTTTGGGCCTTCCCGCCGAGTCCGGGGTGACGAGGCGGAGGATGACGAAGACGAGCACGGCGCCGAGCGGCACGGTGGCCGGCAGCCAGATGAGCCAGCGGCTGAAAACCGCCATCGCGAGCATCGCGTAGATGACCAGCGTGAGGAAGCCGGTGAGCACGGCGAGCCACTTTTTCTCCCGCGGGATGCGGAAGCTCACGAGCATGAGCAGCGCAACGACGACGCCCTCGGCCCAGAGCGGTGCGCGCCGGATGAAGGACTGGTTCTGGATGGTGGCGATGGCGGCGGCGAAAAGTTCGCCGGGCGAGCCTTTGCGGCGCGCGGCAAAGGGGACGGTGCGCGCGGCGGTGTCGGTGCGCGAGAGGAGCACGATGCCGCCTTTCAACCCGTCGAGCGGCACATGCGGCCGGGTGCCGGCGGCGGTTTGCTCGCTGGCGAGGATGAGGTCGTCGAAGCTGAATTCCGCGCGCGGCGAGCCAAAGTCCACACGCATGCGGCCGGTGATGGTGATCGGGATGCGGAGATTTTTCCCGAGCTGAATGTGCGAGCCGAGATCGACCGCGATTTCGTCGGGCGTGAGCTTCAGCCAGAGCATCACGGCCTGGAGGGCAAAGGCGGGCACCACCTGGCCGCGGTAGCGGAGGACGAGCGGCACGGAGTTCGCGCGCTCATAGACGGGCGGGAGATTGGTGAAGCCGACGGTCGAGGACAGGCGGAAGTTTTCCGTGGCCTGCCGCTCGATGAGCGTGAACTCGGGAACGCGGTCCACGGCCCCCTTGACGTTGCGCACGGCGGGCACCTCCTGGAGCGCGGGGATGACGCTCTGGTCCTCGGGAAAACCGAGTTCGGAGCCGAGCAGGTTTTTGGGCGCGCTGAGGATCAGGTCGCGCAGCATTTTCTCGTACTGCGGCAGGCGGCGCTGCTGCTCGTCGGGCAGGCCGATGCGGTTCCAGTCGAGGACTTCGTCGAGCGCGCAGACCTCGGGTTTGAGCGGGAGGACGGCTTGGTAGAATTTGGCAAATTCCAGCGGCGTCCACGGCCAGGGCTGGGTGGCGAGGCTGCTGTCGTCGATCGCCACGAGCGTGACGGGCGCGGGCTTCGCGCCGCGCGGGCTGTGCATGGCGAGGAAGTCGGCGAAAGCATTGTCCCACGCCGCGAGCGGCTCCTGCCGCGACTCGTACATCAGGGCGAGACCCGCGAGGAGCACGAGGAACATGAACTGTGCTCCGGTGCGAAACATGGCGCGCAATGAGCGGGATTTCGGGCACGACTCCAAGCACAAAAAAGCGCGCCCGCCTTTCCCCGAAAACATCTGCCGAAACCCGCTCCGGCCTTTATTTTTTTGACCACGGATTCCACGGATTTCACGGATTGGGTTTCTGAAACATCCGTGAAATCCGGGTTGGAAAAACAACGTTTGAAAACGTCGGGATGGCCTTTCCAAAAAACGCCGCGCGCGGGCCAAAAAAGCCGCCAGAGAGCTACGACAAAGCAAGTCGGACGACCGTTGCTGCCTTCCGGCCCTGGCGGGGTTGGTCTGCCTACTATCCGTAGTCCCTGACGGGACCGGAACTATGGGAGGCATCGCGCCGGAAACAAACGAATTTTCGGGAAATTAAGGGAAAGCGCTTGCACTGCCAAAAAATCGCAGCTTTAAGGAGCGCCGTTGATTTCGCGGCACGACCGTTGCGCCGCGAATTCCCCCGACCACCACTCATACCCCGACCTCACTAGTTTATTATGGCCAAAATCCTTCTCGGCATCGCCCTTGCCGTCCTCCTCGCCACCGCCGCGCTCGGCTTCCTTGCAAAAGGCAACGCCGAAAAACTCCAAGGCATTTTGACGACGACCAAGCAGGATCTCGGCACAACGAGGGCCACGCTGGCGAAGACCAAGGATGAACTGAAGACCCGGACGGAGGAGCTGACCGCCGCGAACGCCAAGGTCGATGAGCGGGACAAAGAGATCGCGAACCTCAAGGGGCAGACGGATGATTTGAACAAAAAGGTCGCGGAGGCGACGACGGCGATGGAGGCCAAGACGACTGAACTCGCTGCGACGGAGAAGAAGTACACGGACCACATGGCGACACATGGAGGCACCAAACAGCCGATCGCTAATGATGAGACTCCAGAGATGAAAGCGCTCAGGGCCGATTTCGCCAAGGCCCAAGCCGAAGCTGCGGAGTCGAAGGCGCTAGTCGATTCGCTGACCGCGAAGAAGAAGGAGATGGAAGACAAGATGACGGTGCTGGAGCAATACAAAAAGCGGAAGGAGACGGAGATCATGCGGATCGGCGTCGGCGGTCGCATCCTCGCGGTGAATGGCGGCTGGAATTTCGTGGTCATCAGCATCGGCGACAAACAGGGAGCGGTGATGAACGCCACGATGCTCGTGGTGCGCGACGGCACGCCGATCGGCAAGGTCCGCATCACCTCCGTCGAGCCCACCAGTTCCATCGCCGACATCCTGCCCGGCAGCCTCCGCAAAGGCGTGACCATCCAGCCCGGCGACAACGTGATTTTCGAAGGCCGCACGCCGGCCACGGGCACCGCGCCCGCCGGAGCGCCCGCTGCCTCCGCTGCCTTGCCGCTGCGCTGAGCAGCGTGATTTCCGAAAGATGGCCCGGATCATTCTGTTGCTTGCCTTGGGAGGGATGCTGACCTTTCTCTCCGCCTGCGCCGGGACCCAGCCGCAGGACCCGAACCGCGTGAGCACCATCCCTTGGAATCGCCCGGAGAAGTGGGAGGGGCAGGGCGCGCTCGGCGGCTTCTCGCCGAACAGCCAGTAGCTGCGCGACCGCGACCCCGGAGTTCCGCCGGCTCAGGCCATGCCCGCGAAGCCGCGCATCCTCGTCATCCGCGGCGGGGCCATCGGCGATTTCATCCTCACGCTTCCGGCGATCCGGCTGCTGCGCGAAAACTTCCCCGCCGCGCATCTCGAAATCCTCGGCTACCGCCACATCATCGCCCTCGCCGAAGGCCGCGCGTATGCGGACGGCGTGCGCTCCATCGAATACGGCCCGATGGCCGGGTTCTTCGTCCCGCGCTCGGACCTCGCGCCCGACCTCGCGGAATACTTCGCCAGTTTTCACCAAGTCATCAGCTACCTCTTCGATCCCGACGGCTTTTTCGAGGCCAACCTCCGCCGCGCGGGCGTGAAAAACCTGCTCCCCGCCTACGCGAAACTCGACGACTCCGCGCATGCCGCGCACCAGCTCGCCCGTCCGCTGCAAAGCCTCGCGCTGTACCTCGAAGACCATGCCGCCACGGTCCACCCCAGCGCCGAAGATCGGGCTTTTGCCGGCGCTTTTCTCGGCGCGGATGATGCGCCGCTGATCGCACTCCACCCCGGCAGCGGGAGTCCGCGAAAAAACTGGCCGCTGGAGAATTGGCGCGCACTCGGAGCCTCGTTGCTCCAGCGCCAGGCCCAGCCGCGCCTGCTCCTGATCGGCGGCGAAGCCGACCACGCGCAGCTCGACGCCCTCGCCGCCGCGTGGCGCGGAAAGCCGGTCCTTCTCGGGCGCGACCTCCCACTGCCGCAGCTCGCCGCGCTGCTCGCGCGCGGCCGGCTTTACCTCGGCCACGATACCGGCATCTCGCATCTCGCCGCCGCCGCCGGCTGCCCCAGCCTGCTCCTTTTCGGCCCGACCGACCCCACGATTTGGGCACCGGCCAACCCGCACGTCACCGTCCTGACCGCGCCCGGCGGCGACCTCGCCACGCTCGCCCCGGAGACCGTGCAGGCTGGAGTCACAGCGCTTTGGGCGTAAAAGCGGTGCGGCTGCGCATTGACAGTCCGCCGCCAACTCCTACCCTCCCGCACCGTGTCCGCCATACCTGCACTCAAACAAACGCCGCTCCACGCGGAGCACGTCCGTCTCGGGGCGAAAATGGTCGATTTCGGCGG
>JAYWEB010000257.1:0-4010 GCA_043779575.1 Chthoniobacter sp.
CTTCCGCACCCGCGGCCGCGTCACCCCGCCCGAGCCCATCATCAAAGCCTTCCACAACATCCAGTGCCGCGACGCCGTGCTCGCGTGGGAGCGCACCGAACCCGTGCTCGATGCCCTCGGCCAGCCCGTCACGCGCTGGGATGGGCGGACGATGAAAAAGCATCCCGTCACTGGCGAAGACGTGCCCGATGAAACCGCTCGCGTCCCTGCGCTGCATTACGACAACCCACGCCCCGCCGAGTGGCCGGACGCGGATTTCATCGTCGGCAATCCGCCCTTCATCGGGAACAAAAGGATGCGCCTTGCGCTCGGCGACGGTTACGTGAAAGCCGTGCGCGAAGCTTGGCCACGCGTGCCTGAGACCGTGGACTTCGTGATGTATTGGGCCAGCCACGCCACCGAGCTGGTGGCGAAAGGGAAAGTTTCCCGCCTCGGCTTCATCACCACGAATTCGATCACGCAGACCTTCAATCGGCCCGTGCTCCAAAGTGCGCTCGACGCCGGCACACGCATCGCCTTCGCCGTGCCCGATCATCCGTGGGTGGACAGCGCCGACGGCGCGCAAGTGCGCGTGGCGATGAGCGTCTTCGACCGGCAGAGCGTCGCGGGCACGCTCTGGACCAGCGAGAGCGAGACGCCCGAAAGCGACGGCGCATCCGCCGTTACCTTCGCCATCGCGCACGGCACCATCTTCTCCGACCTCAGCACCGGCGTGGACACCGCGAAGCTCGTGCCGCTTGCCGCCAACGCCGGCCTCGCGTGCCCCGGCGTGCAGCTTTCCGGCCAGGGATTCGTCGTCGCGCCGGAAGACGTGAGCCGTTTCACCGCCCCGACGACAGAGCGCCTGCTGCGCCGCTACATCACGGGCCGCGATGTCACGCAGGAGATGCGCGAGCAATACGTCTTGGACACCTTCGGCCTCACGCACGACGAACTGCGCGGCCGCTATCCCGACGCCTTCCAATGGCTCCACGACCGCGTGAAGCCGGAGCGCGAACAAAACCCGCGGGAGAAGTATCGCCGTGAGTGGTGGATTCACGCCGAGCCGCGCGGAAAGTTCCGCGCTGCGCTCGCCGGCCTGGAACGCTTCGTCGTCACATCACGCACCGCGCGCCATCGCACGTTCCAATTTCTCGACACCTCGTTCCTGCCCGAAACGAAAGTGCTCATCTTCGCCTTCGACGACGCCTTCCATCTCGGCGTGCTCTCCTCGCGCATCCACGTCCTCTTCGCCAACCGCGTCGGTGGCTGGCTCGGCGTCGGCAACGACTCCACCTACAACCACTCCGACTGCCTCGAAAAGTTCCCGTTCCCCACCGCGACCGAAGCGCAGCAAACCCGCATCCGCGACCTCGCCGAGCGCCTCGACGCCCACCGAAAACGCCAGCAAGCCCAGCACCCGAAGCTGACCTTCACCGACCTCTACAACGTCCTCGAAAAACTCCGCGCCGGCACCCCGCTCAACGCCAAAGACCAACTCACCCACGAACAAGGTCTCGTCACCGTCCTCCGCCAGCTCCACGACGACCTCGACGACGCCGTCGCCGAAGCCTACGCCCTCCCGCCCACCGCCAGCGACGAAGCCATCCTCACCTAACTCTGTGCCCTCAACACCCAACGCGCCGCCGAAGAACGGACCGGCACCATCCGCCACCTCCGCCCCGCCTTCCAAAACCCGACGAGCACCGCGACACAAACTCAGCTCGCGACCGGCGAAGTCGAAACCACGCCCGCCCCCGCCAAGCCCGCGGCAAAACTTGCCTGGCCGAAGTCCTTCGCCGAACAAGCCCTGGCCGTCCGCACCGCGCTCACCGCTTTCGCCGCCCCCACCGACGCCACAACGCTCGCCAAGACCTTCAAGAACGCCAAAGCCGACCGCATCGAAGACATCCTCGAAACCCTCGCCAGCCTCGGCCAAGCCCGCGCACTCAAAGACGGGAAGTTTGTCGCCGCATGAGTTGAAAGATGTCTGAGCCGCGAAATCAGCATTGGCTTCCGCAGTTCTACCTTCGCCGCTTCGCTATCCCCGGCTTCGGCAGCAAGCAGAAGGCGAAAATCTGGATGATGGACAAGGAGAAGTGCGAGGTGCGGTGGAAGAAGGTGCGCGATGTCGCGGCGGCGGATTTTCTCTACTCGCACACCAAGGAAGACGGCACGCGCTGCTTTCGCGTGGAAAAGGAATTGGCGGAGTTGGAGAACATCATCGCCCGCCTTTATCCGCGCATCGCGGATGGCTACCCGGATCTGTCCGCGGCCTGGGGCATCAAGAAATTCGCGGCTCTATTTATCGCCAGCTTGATGGTCCGCCACCCGGAGGAGCAGGCGGAAACGCTGAAACTGCACCGCCGCATGGTGGCCTTATACGAGAGAGCGCCAAAGGATGCGGACGGACGCCCTCTCATCAGCCACATCATCGAGGATGGAAAGGCTTACGAGTTCGATAACTCGAATTACGACGACTACAAAGCCGCTGACGAAAACCGGTTGAAGCAAGTGTTCGCCGAGCAAATTCACCCGCTTGCCGTGAGTATGACAGATGTGCTCTTTAAGAAACGCTGGGCATTTCTCTGCACCGATGAGCCGGCATTCTTCACGTCAGACAGGCCGGTTATCCAACGGCACACCGAGACCCACACCTATGGAATCGCCACGCCGGGAGTGCATCTCTGGTTTCCGATAAGCCCGACGCGAATGCTGTGGATGAGCGACCGCGAGGGCGAACAGCCAGACGGTTTCTATCCGTTGCCGATGTCTGAGACTGCCGGGCTGAACATTTTCACATTGGGCAATGCCACGCGCTTTCTTCTCTCCCATGACCACCCGGACGCGCGGCTGAGGCATGTCGGCGTGCTGGCCGATGAGATGTATCGCCGATTCGGCCCGCCACGCCCGCTCGAAGGGCGGATCATGTAGGCGGGTGGGGAAAGGTGAATACTACTTTCCTCGTCCGCTACGCCGGGCCGAACGCTCGAAATACTTCACGCGATATTCGTCGAGGGTGGAAAAGCTCTTCCTCCCCTTGCTGCGATTGACGCTGGCGAGCCAAGTCTTGTCGATCTTCGTCCGTAGGAGGTCGCATAGCTCCTCGAAATGCCGCATCGGTATTAGTTCCCACTTCTTCACCCCGTAGCGGCTTTCCACGAGACTATAGACGGCAGGGAACGCGAACTTCTCGCGATCGGGCTGACTCGACGCAAAGCGATTGTAGCGATCAATGAGGTATTTGGTGTAGTTGCGGCGCAGTAAGTCGCTGCCAATCGCGTCGTCGGGAGCAACGACGTTTGGCCGGCCTGCGTTGTGAAACTCAACCTTCTTCGCCTCGACCCGCTCGATATAGACCTTGGTGGCGTTGATGTAGATGTCGCGGTAGTCGGCCACCAAGCGGTCCACGTTCTTGCCATCGGCAACGGAAAGCTCGTTCTCAGTCGGCTTCTCGTGCGCGCGTTTGAACTCCTCCAATTTGCTGACTGAGTATAGGCGGGGCTCTGAGTCGATGACCTTACTGTGTCGGGCGCACAGGAGCAGGAGGTTCTCGAAAGAGTGTCGTTGTTCCTCGGTCTGCTTCTTGTCGAAGCGAGGACCGCCCGGTTTCCTCGCGCGAATGTGACACACGATGCCGGTGACGGTGCCGCTATTCTCCACGATTGGTAGCCCGCAGCCGGGGAACGCACAGCGGTTTTGTGAGAGGGCGTAAATCCTCTTGATGGTCGTTCTCGTGGGCTCCATTCCGAACGGTCATAGCCGGTCGGCGAAAGACTGGCAGGCACAAACTTCTCCCGCGAATCATACCGCTACGGAGGGTGCTTTCGCGTGCTTCGGGCGGACGGCTTGCTGCGGAGTTTCCTCAACGGTTTCGGTCGATTGCTCCGAGCCTTCGTCGAGCTTGGCGGACGCCTGGTTCTTGGTGATGTCGAGAGCGGTGACGATCTCCTGCTGCCGCTTCGTGGCCACGGTCAGCTTTTCCTCGTGCTCAAAGGGATGGTCGAGTTGCTTGGTGAGGTCTTCGCCTT
>JAYWEB010000258.1:0-4007 GCA_043779575.1 Chthoniobacter sp.
GGCGACCCGCAGGCGCTGGGCGCGGCGGTCCTCGATCCGCAGGCGCAGACGCTCACGCTGCCGCTCGCGGGGAAGCCGCCGCTGGGCGTCCACAAGCTGGCGATCGAGTTCACGGGCAAGCTGCGCGAGCAGCCGGAGGGGCTCTACATCGTGCGCTATAAAAAGGACGGGCAGGAGAGAAAGGGGCTGGCCACGCAGTTCGAGCCGGTGGATGCGCGGCGGATGTTCCCCTGCTGGGATGAGCCGGTGTTTCGCGCGGCGTTCACGCTCACGGCGGCGCTCCCGCCGGAGCTGGACGCGCTCTCGAACATGCCGCTGATCTCCACGACGACCGACGAATCCGGCGCGAAGAACGTGACCTTTCAAAAGACCCCGGCGATGCCGACCTATCTGCTGGCGCTGTTTGCCGGGGAGTTTGAGAAACTGGAGGACACCGTGGATGGCGTGCAGCTCGGCCTTTACACCACGCCGGGGAAAAAGGAGCAGGGCCGCTACGCGCTGGAAATCACGAAGGAAATCCTGCGCGACTTCGCGGAATACTTCGGCACGAAATATCCGCTCCCCAAGCTGGACCAGATCGCGCTGCCCAATACGGGCGCGGGCGGCATGGAGAACTGGGGCGCGATCGTGTATGTCGAAAGCGCGCTGCTTTTCGACCCGGCGACGAGCAGCCAGGCGCAGCGCGAGCGCGTCTATGGCATCGTGGCGCACGAGATCGCCCACCAGTGGTTTGGCAATCTCGTGACGATGGCGTGGTGGGACAACCTGTGGCTGAACGAGGGCTTCGCGAGCTGGATGGGCACGAAGCAGATGGCGCGGCGGCATCCCGAATGGAAGCCGTGGCTGCGCGCGATGGGCGGCCGCGAGGGAGCCATGCGGCTGGACGCGCGGGCGACCACCCACCCGATCCAGCAGCCGGTGAAAACGGAGAGCGAGGCGGGCGACGCGTTCGACGAGATCACCTACCAGAAAGGCCAGGCCGTGATCCGCATGATCGAGGAGTGGCTGGGCGAGACGAGCTTTCGCGGCGGGGTGCGGCGCTATCTGAAAAAGCACGCGCTTTTCAACACCACCACCGCCGACCTCTGGGACGCGCTCTCCGCGGAGAGCGGCAAGGATGTGCGCGGCTTCGCCAAAGGCTGGACCGAGCAGCCGGGCTTCCCGGTCGTGCAGGCGACGTCCTTCCCGGTGGAGGACTCAAAGCGGGCGACGTGCTGGCAGGAACGCTTCACGGTGCATCAGCAAGACGCCGAGCCGTTCTTTTGGGTGGTGCCATTCCAGCACGCGCCGGCGGGCAGTCCGGCGAAGGTCGAGACGCTGCTGCTCAAGGGCAAAGCGCCGCAGGGTTTCACCGTGCCGGCGGAGGGCGCGGTGAAGGGCAACATCGGCGGCGCGGGCTACTACCGCGTGCATTACCAGGAGTGGCTTTTCAAAAGGCTGCTCAAGGCGCTGCCGCACCTCGCCGAGGCCGACCGCCTGAACCTGCTCTACGACACCTGGGCGCTCGGCCAGGCGGCCCGCGTGCCGGTGACCGACTACCTGAAACTCGCCGACGCCCTGGTGGATACGGCGTCGCCCACCGAGCTGGAGCAAATCCTCGGCGCGCTCGGGCACATCGACCGCATGGAGCGCGACGCCGCCGCCCTGGCCCCGCCGCTCGCCGACGGCACCCCGCCGCTCGACGCCAGCCGCGCGCGCTTCCACGAATGGGCGCTGCACTTTCTCCGCCCGCAACTCGCCAAGCTCGGCTGGGACGCCGCCGAGGGTGAGTCCGCGCTCGTCACGCAACTCCGCCCGCGGCTGCTCGGCCTCGCGGCGGCCTTTGGCGACACCGAGACGCTGCGCATCGCGCGCTCGCGCTTCGTGAAATTTTTCGCCGACCCCGCCTCGCTCGACGCCGACCTCCGCGCCACCGTGCTCACCATCGTGGGCCGCGCGGCCGACGACGACACCTGGACCGCCCTCCATCGGCTCGCGAAAAAAGCGCCCACCTCCGAGCAGCAGCGCGAACTTTACAGCGCCCTCGCCGCCGCCCGCGACCCCGCGCTCGCCGCCCAGACGCTGGCCCTGGCGCTCACCGACGAGCTGCCGCCGCACGACGCCGCGCACCTCGTCTCCCGCGTGGCCGGCACCGACGGGCACGCGCTGGCCGCGTGGGCTTTCGCCGAGAAAAATCTCACCGCGCTCCTCGCCAAACTCGCCGCGCACCAAGCCAACGCCTACGTGCCCGGCCTCTTCACCGCCCTGCCCGCCACCGCCGCCCGCGCCGCCGAACTCGAAGCCTGGGCCGCCGCCAATCTCCCACCCGGCGCGGTGCCCAGCGTCGCCAAAGCCGCCGACGAAATCCGTTTCCAAACCGAGTTCCGCCGCCGCCTGCTCCCCGACCTCCAAGCCTGGCTCAACCCCAAGCCCGCACCCGCCAAACAGGCCGCAAACTGACGCCCGCCCGGCACGCCGCCCATGCAAACCGTGCTCAGCGTCATCCATGCTTCCACGCTCTATTTCCAGAAAAACGGGGTGGACAGCGCGCGGCTGAATATCGAGCACCTGCTCGCGCACATCCTCGGGAAAAAGCGCATGGAGCTGTATTTGGAATTCGACCGGCCGCTCGGCGATCCTGAGCTGGAGCCGCTCCGCGCGCTGGTCCGGCGTCGCGCCGCCGGCGAGCCGCTCCAGCATCTGCTCGGCACGGCGGAGTTTCACGGGCGCATTTTCGCCTGCGACAAACGCGCGCTCATCCCGCGCCCGGAGACCGAGCAGCTCTGCGAAATCGTGCTCGCGGGCGGTCCGGCGGCGCGCGTGCTCGATGTCGGCACGGGCAGCGGCGTCATCGCCCTCACGCTCGCCGCCGCGTGGCCGGAGGCGCGCGTGGAGGCGGTGGATATTTCCGCGGATGCGCTGGCGCTGGCGCGCGAAAACGCCGCGCGGCTCGGCCTCGCGGAGCGCGTGGTTTTCACGCCGGGCGATCTGCTGGCCGGCGTGAGCGGGGAGTTCGATCTCATCGTGGCCAATCTCCCCTACATCGCCACCGCCGAGATCGCGCAGCTCGCCCGCGAGGTCCGGCACGATCCCCTCCCCGCGCTCGACGGCGGCCCGCGCGGGCTGGAGATTTTCGAGCGTTTCGTCCCGCAGGCCGCGCGGCATCTGCGCGGGCGGCTCGCGCTGGAGATCGGCCACGACCAGCCAGCCGCGCTCACGGCGCTGCTCGCCGCGCACAATTTCCAAGACATCCTCCCCCAGACCGACTACCAAGGCCGCCACCGATTCCTCTTCGCCAATCATGGATAAAATACTCGTTCACGGCGGACACACGCTGTCCGGCTCCGTCAAAATCAGCGGCTCGAAAAACTCCGCGCTCCCCATCCTCGCGGCCACGCTGCTGACCAAAGAGCCGTGCGTGATCCACCACGTCCCCGACCTCAGCGACATCCATTACATGCTGCAAATCCTGTCGCACCTCGGCGCGCAGGTCGAGCGGGCCAGCGGCACCGTCACCGTGCAGGCGGAGAAAATCATCACCGAAGCGCCGTACGAAATCGTCCGCAAAATGCGCGCGTCCGTCTGCGTCCTCGGCCCGCTGCTCGGGCGCGAAAAGGAGGCCACCGTCTCGCTGCCGGGCGGCTGCGTCATCGGCGACCGGCCGATCGATTTGCACCTCAAAGGTTTCGAGGGGCTCGGTGCCATGCACCGCATCGAGGCGGGCAACGTGAAAGTTTTCGCCGGCCAGCTCATCGGCGGCGTCATCAATTTGCGCGGCCGGCAAGGCCCCACCGTGCTCGGCACGGACAACGTGATGATGGCCGCGGTTTTGGCCGAAGGCACCACCGTCATCGACAGCGCCGCCGCGGAACCCGAGGTCGTGGATCTCGCCAATTTCCTCATCAAGATGGGCGCGAAGATCGAAGGCGCAGGCACGCGGCGCATCGTCATCGAAGGCGTAAAAGAGCTGCACGGCGCGGAGCACGAGGTCATCCCGGATCGCATCGAGGCCGGCACCTTCCTCGTCG
>JAYWEB010000259.1:0-9889 GCA_043779575.1 Chthoniobacter sp.
GTGAAACGCGCGGTCGAGATCGAGGGCGGCGTCTCCATCGTGCCAGCGAACACGGTGCGGCAGGAGGTGGAAAGCGGCGTGCTTTGCGCGGTGAAAATCGACGGCCCCGAGATGTCGCGCCCGCTCGGTGTCATCACCAAACGCAACCGCGCGCGCTCGCCTGCGATGAAGGAATTCGTGACCGCGCTGAAGGCTGGGTCCGGGGTGAAATGATTTCGCTCGCCGAAGCCCGCGCGAGCATCGCGGCGGCGGTCCAGCCGCTCGCTTCCGTGGAGACACCGCTCGCTTCTGCACAGGGCCGCGTGCTGCGCGCGGACGTGGCCGCAGAGGAGGACATGCCGGCCTTCGACCGCTCGGCGATGGATGGCTACGCGGTGGGTGCGGAGGATCGCTCGGAGCGCTTCCGCGTCGTGGGCGAAATCCAGCCGGGTGCCGCGCCGGCGGTGGAGATTCGCGTCGGCGAGTGCGCGCGCATTTTTACCGGAGCGCAGATTCCAGCGGGAGCCTCGCAGGTCATCATGCAGGAAAACGCGGCGCGCGCCGGCGAGTGGATCACGCCCGAGCGGCGGGACGCGAAGACGTGGATTCGCCATCGTGGCGAGGACGCGCGGCGCGGCGACGTGCTGCTGCGCGCGGGGGTGCGGCTGGGCGCGGGCGAGGTGGCGCTGCTGGCGCAGCTCGGCGCGGTGCGGCCGGCGGTGTCGCCCGCGGCGCGGGTGCGGCATATCACCACCGGCAATGAGCTGGTCGATCCCAGCGCCACGCCGGGGCCGGGACAGATTCGCGACTCCAACTCCGCGCTCGTCGCCGCGCTCGTCGCGGAAAGCGGCGCGCGGCTCGTGGGGCAGGCGCGCTGCGGGGATTCGCTGGAGGCGCTCGCGGCGGCGGTGGAAAACGCCGGCGCGGACTGGGATGCGCTGCTGCTCTCCGGCGGGGCGAGCGTGGGCGATTACGATTTCGGCGCGCGCGCGCTGGAGCGGCTGGGGTTCACGCTGCACTTCCGCCAGATCAATCTCCGCCCCGGCAAGCCGCTCATCTTTGCCACGCGCGGGCGGCAGGTCGCGTTCGTCATCCCCGGCAACCCCGTCTCGCATTTCGTCACCTTCCACGTCGCCATCCGGCTCGCGCTCGAGTGTCTGGAAAGTGCGCCGCCCTCCTGGCCGCTCGCGCCCGTCGAACTGGCGGAGGATTTCCCCGCGCCGCCCGATGCCCGCGAGACGTTCTGGCCGGCGCAGGTGGAAATCCGCGAAGGCCGGCTCCGCGTGCGCCCGCTGGCCTGGCAAAGCTCGGGCGACCTCCGCGGCCTCGTCGCCGCAAACGCGCTCCTGCCCGTCGCCCCCGGCACCGGGCCGGTGAAAGCGGGCGCGCCCGTGCCGGTGCTGCTGCTTTCCCGAATGAGCGAATGACGAACCAGCCCCGCCCGCGATTTCCGTCATTCGGAATTCGTCATCCGTCATTCGCTCATTCTTACTCCCCGCATGTCCACCTTCTCCCACCTCGATGAAACCGGCGCGGCGCGCATGGTCGATGTCGGCCACAAGCCCGTGCAGCGCCGCACGGCCAGCGCCGAGGGCGTGGTGCGCGGCCAGCCGGCCACGCTCGCCGCGCTGCGCGACCGCGCCTTGCCGAAAGGCGACGTGCTCACCGTCGCCAAGATCGCCGGCATCCAGGCGGCCAAGCGCACCGCCGAACTGATCCCGCTTTGCCACTCGCTGCCGCTCGATTCCGTGGACGTGGAATTTTCCCTCGAAGCCGACGCCGTGCGCATCCGCGCGACCGCCCGCACCACCGCCCAGACCGGCGTGGAAATGGAGGCGCTCACCGCCGTGAGCGTCGCCGCGCTGACCATCTACGACATGTGCAAGGCGGTGGATCGGCAGATGGTCATCGGCGAAATCCGCGTGACCGAAAAGCGCAAGGAATGAAAATCGCGCGCGTGACTTTGAGCGACCGGGCGAGCGCGGGCGTGTATGCCGACCGCAGCGGACCGGAGATCGAGCGCGTGTGGGCGGAGCACGGCGGGGAGGCGGCGGAATGGGAGCGCGTGCTCATGGCCGACGACCGCGCGGAGATCGAGTCCACCCTGCGCCGCCTTTGCGACGACGCGCGCTGCGACCTCGTGCTCACCACCGGCGGCACCGGCCCCGCGCCGCGCGATGTCACGCCCGAGGCCACGCGTGCCGTGCTCGGGCGCGAGCTGCCCGGCTTCGGCGAGATCATGCGCGTGCAATCCTTTGCCCAAGTGCCGACCGCCATCCTCTCCCGCGCCACCGCCGGCACGCGCGGCCGCACCCTCATCGTGAACCTCCCCGGCAACCCGCGCGCCATCGGCGAATGTCTCCCGCTCATCCTCCCCGCGATCCGCGAAGCGCTGCGGCATTTGCGCGGGGAGTGAGCGGCTCACTAATAAGACTCCGCCGCTTCGCTGAAATAATACGGCGCCTGATAACTCCCGGTGCGTTCCTTTTCGATCTGCCGCACGAGGTCATTGAGCAGCGCGCTCGCGCCGAAGCGGTAGCGCGCATTGGTCAGCCACGCGTCGCCGAGCGTCTCCTTCACGGCCACGAGAAAGTGCAGCGCCTGCTTCGCCGTGCGGATGCCGCCGGCGGGTTTCATGGCGATGGCCGTGCCGGTGTCGAGGTAGAAGTCGCGGATGGCTTCGAGCATGACTTGGTTGTTGGCGAGCGTGGCGTTGAGCGGGGTCTTGCCGGTGCTCGTCTTGATGAAGTCGCCGGGGCGCAGCACGCGCATGGCGAGGAAGGAGGCGGCGCGGATGTTGTCGCAGGTCTCGAGTTCGCTGACTTCGAGGATGACTTTCAAAGTGGCCTCGCCGCACGCTGCGAGCACGGCGGCGATTTCCCCCTGCACGAGAGAAAAATCGCCCGCGAGAAACGCGCCGCGGTTGATAACCATGTCGATCTCGTCCGCGCCGTCGCCGACCGCGGCGCGCACCTCGGCGAGCCGCGTCTTGAGCGGGGCCTGGCCCGACGGAAACGCCGTGGCGACCGAGGCGATGCGCACCGCCGTGTCGCTGCCGAGCGCGCGCCGCGCGTGGCGGACCATCGCGGGGTAAACGCACACGGCGGCGACCTGCGGCACGGCGGGATCGTCGGTCGGACGGAGCGCTTTCTGGCAAAGTGCGGCGATTTTGCCGGGCGTGTCCTTTCCTTCGAGCGTGGTGAGATCGACCATCGAGACGGCGGTCTTCAGGCCCCAGAGCTTCGACGCCTTCTTGATCGAGCGGGTGGTATATTTCGCCACGCGCTCCTCGATGCCCACGGCATCGACGGGGCCGATGTCGTCGAGCAGCGCGGTGTGGGGAGAGCGGGCCGACATGGATGGATTATTGGCGCGCGAGGTTGGGGGGACAAATGAAAAGTCGGCGGGAGTTCCGCTCCGCGGATGTGCGTCGTTCCGTCGGCTGCGTCCGCCAGCCCGGCCGCAGGAACGTAACGGCCCGGCTGCTCACGCGGACAGCGACCATCGAGATACGCCGGTTTTCACTGGGAGGGGAGCGTGGGGAAACGGGTCGTCCGACAAGCCGGGGATGCCATCAAGAAATACCTTGCCAGACCCTCTCCAGCCCGTCATCTTCCCGCGCTCTTTTCCCAAGAAAAGACCCTATCGTCCAGTGGTTAGGACACTCCCCTTTCACGGGAGTAACACGGGTTCGAATCCCGTTAGGGTCGCTTGTATTCATCAGGGTTTGCGGGCGATTCAGGATTTGGCGTGACAAAAACGTGACAAAGCGCTAGTTTTTCCTCTGTGAAAACGAAACGCATCGAAGTCAAAGAGGGGAACATCTCAGTCCCGATTTACGAGTTCTCGGACGGGCGCTATTGCGTGGATATGCTGCTCGGAGAGAAGCGAAAAAGAATTACGCGGACCTCGCTCGAAGCCGCAAAAATCGAAGCGCGGAAGCTCATCGCTCAAATCGCTTCGGGCCGGGCGCACGAGGAGCCGATGACGCTCTCCGAAGTCGAAGATTACCGGCTCGCCAAAGGGAAGCTCGGGCCGTTCAACGTGTCGCTGCTGACGGCGGTGGAAGAGTGGATCGCGGGACGCGGCAAGGCGGCTGGTCTCATCACGAAGACGGTTGCGGAAGTTGCGGATGAATTCCTCACGTCAAAGCGCGTCGAGGGCGCGGGCTTTTTCCATTTGGAAGACCGGAAATACCGGATGAACAAATTCGCTACGTCGTTTCCGGGCCGCATTGATCTGGTCAGCACGCATGAAATCGAGGTCTGGTTGAACGGCCTAAAGGTCAGTGGGCGGACGCGGAACAACTATCGCAATGCCGTCCTCCAGCTTTTCCGCTACGCTCGCGGGAAGCGTTACCTGCCACGGAATGAGCCGACGGTCGTGGAGGACGTTGCGGCTGCGAACTCAGGTGAGGGTGCGATTGAAATCTACACGCCAAAAGAGTTGCGATTGCTGCTCTCCAATGCCCCGGCAAAACTGTTGCCTTTCTTCGCGATCGGAGCACTGGCGGGTCTGCGCAGTCAGGAAATGATGCGACTGGATTGGGGTGACATTCGTTTCGAGCAGGGATTTATCGAGGTCGCTGCGGAAAAGGCCAAGACTGCCTCACGCCGGCTGGTGCCGCTGCTGCCCGCGCTCGCGGCGTGGCTGCTGCCGCTCCGGCAAAAGGCCGGCCAAGTCGTTGGCTACAAGCGGAACGATGTCCTTTGCGAAGCCCGGCAACGGTTTTGTAAGAAGGGGATGGTCGAGGGTGGCGAAGTCGTTGAATTCATGTGGAAGCCGAACGCCTTGCGGCACAGCTATGCCAGCTATCGGATTGCCGACATCAAAGACGCGGCGCGGGTGGCGTTGGAGATGGGAAATTCACCGACGATGCTCTTTCGCAACTACCGGGAATTGGTGACTGAAAAACAGGCGGCGGAGTGGTTCTCCGTGCTCCCGACGGTAACTCGCACCGCGGGCAAAACCTCGGAGTCAACACTCCAGCGCGCCGCCTAAGCCCGCGATTTGATCAGGAAGTCCTCCATGAAATTCTCAAGTTCCTTGAGCCGGTAGCGGACGAGATGGGAGCTGACTTTGCGCGGGTGGATGTAGCCGAGCCGCACCCATTCCTTGAACTGCGATTCGCCCACGGACAGGTATTTGCAGGCTCCCTTTAGATCGACGTAGCCGGTGAATTCGTTGATTCGCGAGAGCTGGCGCTCGACCGCATCGCTCACGGCGCGAATCAACAGGTCATCTGAAATTTCGACACGGAGCATGAGGTTGTTCTGAAAAGCCGGATGGCCAATGGGCGCGCACTAAACCCAACTCACGAAGCGGCGAGGGCTCCCGCAGGTTCCTTGTTCAACAACTCGGCGATTCCTTCGCGGATGGACTTGTGGGGATCGAGTGGCGGAAACAATTCCTTCACGTCCACCCGCAAGACCTGGCGCAGATAGCAAAGCTCACGGTCGCCGACATGCACGAGCTGCGCTTCCAATTTCGCGACTCCGCTCCGGCTGATATTCCAGCCGGCAAGCTGAAGGTGAACGGCAAAATCGGCCTGCGACCAACCCCGCTTGCGCCGCAAGCGGCTGATGATCGGTCCGACTAGATTCCGATGCGTCAATATCTTCATGATGGGCAGATTCATAGCACAGTGTCCCAAGGGCCTTGCGCTGGTTCTGGCGCAGATTTTGCAAAGCAAACTCCGCGAAACCCTCCGTCTCAGTCCAAACGATCGCATCCGGGTTGTTCTGGCGGCGGCAACCGGCGCGGCGAGGACACCGGAGGAAAAATGTCCGGCTCTAGCCGCGCCGGTTGTGAAGAACTCGTCTGCGAGTTATTCAAGCCGCCGGAAACAATCCCGGTGCGTTGAGCGTTCCGAAGCCGGAATCGCGCGTTTCGAGTCCGTGGAATTCGCACTCTCACGCAGCGCCGACATGGTGGAGCGGCGTTACCCTCGTGAAAAGCGGACGATCCCGCCGAAACGATTCAGGCTGCCATGTGCGGTGAAAATGCAGAATGAGGCATATCCTACCGCTCTCAAGCGCACCGTCATACGGCATTTAATGACGGGTGGCAGAGCCGCTAAAACCACACAACTTCATCGCTCGTAACATTCACCGTCTCCGGTTGCGTGCGAAACTGACGCAGGAGCAACTGGCTGAACTCGCCGATGTTGACCTGCGCTCGTTGCAGCGGATTGAAGCCGGCTCCTGGAACATGACCGTCGATTATCTCGGGCGCTTCCAAACGGCGCTTCGCTGCAAGTGGCGGGACTTGCACAAGGGACTGGACTGATTCACCCGGCAGGAATGGAGGGAGGCAATTTTTCAGAAGCGGTTCGCGCGGTGTGCGCAAGTTGGTGGGCGGTGCAGATCCCGATCTCGCGCGTCCACCCATCCAAGGAACCGCGCGGTTTGCGTAGGGTCGCCTTTAAGCCAAGGCGCGAACCTTCGTGGCACGTCCATCGAAGGCAAAGGAGGAGGACACGGAAACCACAAATCCCCCGTGCGTTTCGTTTTGCGCCCAAACGGGCGCACATGCCGAAACCGCTGCCGATACTGCTCATGCCGCGCGCAGCGGCATGCTGTATAAGAACCTCATCGGAACGGAAATCAGGAAAAGGCGGGACCGCCTCGGTTGGAGTCAATCCGACCTGGCGGTGAGGCTGCAGCTTGCCGGTTGGGATATTGATCGCAGCCAACTCTCGAAGATCGAATGTCGCTTGGTTCACGTCAGCGATTTCCAGCAACTGTATTTTGTGCGCGTCTTCAAAGTGACCTTCAACGACCTCCTTCCGAACGTCGATCCACTGGAAAAGATCAACGACTTTCTGGACAGGACGATGGAACGAAAGCGGGCACCGGTTCCGCGAGGCAAGAGGCCGAAGAAAGGGAAACCCGCGAGGAAAAAGTAGCCGCGCGAAACTTGCAATTCACATGACTTGGGAAGAATTCGTTACTCTCTTCATCTCCTACCAGCAGGCCGTGCATGTCATTCGCGGCGACGGACTGGACGCGGTGAGTCTGCAACTCGCGCCGGCAGCTTGGTTCGTTTCGATTAAATCGAGCGGGAGTCTGAACATCGGCGTTTATGAAGGCGACGAACTCCGTCTCGTCGGAACGCGCACCATCCCGCTGGCGGAATTGGAGCCGACCTTTTTGCGTCGTGAAATCGAGGAGGCTTTGGGAAAGCAAATCGCCGCTTTGCTCGATTCCGAAGCTGTAAGCGATTTTCTCAAACGCCTGGATAGGCGAAAGCGATTCTAGCGTGGCTCATTTCTCGCGCGATCACGCGCGTTACCGATGTGGCAGCGCAGCAACGCAAAGCTGCGACATCATCCGGCCAGTGGCGGCAGCAAAGTTTCCGGCGATGCGAGCGGCGTCCGAGCGGCAGCGAGGTGGCGCGAACAGCGACGGAATCTTTGCGTGGTAAGTGACAGGAAGCGGCTTTGTGTAGGAACGGGCTCCGTCATTCGATGATGTCGGACATCAGACGCACCGTTTCCCCGTCCGCTTGCTCCCAAGTCACGATGAAGCCTTTGCCAAATGCCGCCGCGCTGGCCATGCGCCCACGCGCCGCCAGAATTCCCGGCGTCGCTTCGTCCGCCTTGATCCAGAGCGATCCCCCGGCTTCCCAAAGCAATGCCTGACGCCCGGTATTCGTGACGACTAACGGTTGCGCAGCATTGGGGGCGAGGAGCTTTTCCGCGTCCGGCCCGCTGGCGGTGAAGACGGTGCCCTCGCGCCGCCATGCGGTGAGCGGCTGCTTCTGCGCGGTAAAGGCGAGGCTGCCGCCGTCCATCGGACAGCCGTTCAGTTTCCATGTGCCGGTGCCGAGTTTCTGCGCGGGGAAAAAGGTGCGTCCGTCGCGGCTCGTGGCGGTGTAAAGGTCGCGCGAACCGCCGAGCCAGTTGCGCCACATGGCGGCGATTTCGCCGGTCGGCGAGATGGCGACATTCGGCACGCAACACTCGCAGATGTGGCCGTCGGGCGATTGGTAAATGGAAAGGTCGCCGGCCCACGTCGCGCCGCCGTCGCGCGAGACGCGGCCCCACAGTTCCGTGCCCTTCCCGCGCAAGTCGAGCCATACGGCCGCGACGAGTCCGCGCCCGTCGCCCGCGAGTGACTGCAACCCTTCGCGCGCGGATTTCGGCGCGGTGTTGAGCGGCGCGTTTTCTTTCCACGTCCTGCCGGTGTCGGCGGAAGTCCAGGCGTGGAGATTGCCGTCCGTATGCGAGATGGCGGTGACGAGCACGAGCTTGTCGGTCGCCGTCACGCGCGGGCCGCGCCTCATGCGGAGCGCCAGCTTGTCGAGTTCACCGACCTTTACCGGCGCGGAAAAACTGCGTCCATCGGCGGACGCGGTGTGATAGATCGCGGTGTCTTTTCCAAACACGACATGGATGCGGCCACTCGGCGCGACCGCCACCTGCGGCTGCACCGCGCCGCGCATCTCGGGCGGGATGATTTCGACGGGCGCGGCAAAGCATCCCGTCGCAACGAGAATGAGGACGGCGAGAATCGAGGCGGGACGTTTCATAGCGCGATGCAAGCACTAGAGCCGGTCGGGGACGAGCAGCACGTCGATCCGCGCGCGGATGATTTGCCCGTCGCGCAGCGCGAGGACGTGGAGGCTGTTCGATCCGTCGAAGCCCAACGAGTCTTTGACGAAGTGCTCGTCACGATAGACTTCGCGGCCATCGAGCATGACCACCATGTTCGTGACCGAAATGGCGATATAGGCAAAGTGCTGGCTGTCCGGGCTGAAGCTCATCGCGGCGATATTTCGGAATGGTTCACCGGCTTTGCCGTCGAGCACGACGAGGCCGCGATCTCCGTTCTTCGCGAGATAGGCGAGCCGCTTGCTGTCGGGACTGAAGAGCGGCGGTATGCTGCTCACCATTTCAAAGTCCGCCCCCGGTTCGCCGTCGCGCACGACGCATTGCTTTCCGCCGCGTAGCGCGACATAGGCGAAATGCTGGCTGTCCGGGCTGAACACGGGCATCCCCGCGGCGCTGCCATCGAACGCGGGATACTCCTTCCCATCGACGATGACGAACTTCCGTTCGCCGATTCGCGCGCCGTAACAATAGCGCTTTCCATCCGGGCTGAAGCGCAGGCTGTCCTTGGTGATGCCATCGTAGGCCGCGCTCATCTGGTCGTTGAGGGCAATGAAATACTGCTCGTCCCACACCACGAGCTGAATGAGACGCTTTCCGTCCGGGCTAATCCGCATCTCGCTCGGCATGGTGCCGGCCTCGAATTTCCCGAGACTGGTTTCGAGCACGTAAAGTTTCGGCTCTTCGTCCACCGCCGCGAGC
The DNA here is from genome assembly GCA_043779575.1 of Chthoniobacter sp. Classification (GTDB taxonomy): domain Bacteria; phylum Verrucomicrobiota; class Verrucomicrobiia; order Chthoniobacterales; family Chthoniobacteraceae; genus Chthoniobacter. Next base: position 9,293 of record JAYWEB010000259.1, read on the forward strand.
AGCGCGCGAATCCCAAACGCGAGAGTGAATGTGAACAGTGCGAAAGGCTTCATCGACAATCCCTTCAACGACAACCACCGCGCATTCCCTCACTCGAATTCGCGGAAAACGCTCGCGCTCAGCCGTCGAGATTCACCGAGCGGAGCCGCAGGGCGTTGGCGATGACGGAGACGGAGCTGAGGCTCATGGCTGCTCCGGCGATGATCGGGCTGAGGAGCAGGCCGAAGAAGGGATAGAGCAGGCCCGCGGCGATGGGGATGCCCAGCGCGTTGTAGATGAAGGCGAAGAAAAGATTCTGCCGGATATTTCCCATCAGCGCACGGCTGAGGCGGATGGCGCGGGCGATGCCGCGCAGGTCGCCTTTCATCAGCGTGATGCCGGCGCTCTCCATCGCCACGTCGGTGCCGGTACCCATCGCGATGCCAACATTGGCGGCGGCGAGCGCGGGTGCGTCATTGATGCCGTCGCCAGCCATAGCAACGACCTGTCCGCTCCGCGCGAGTGCTTCCACGCGAGCGTGCTTGTCCGCTGGCGCGACGCCCGCCTCGACTTCATCGAGGCCGAGTTGCTTCGCCACGGCGTCGGCGGTGTGCTGGT
>JAYWEB010000260.1:0-3967 GCA_043779575.1 Chthoniobacter sp.
TAGCCTCGGAAATCTTCGCACCTTTGACATATCTGTTTTTCATTCTCTTTGAGCACTTTATCCATACTGGTCCCCTCTTGTTCTAGGCAAGCTCCCAAAGAAATATCCCCCGCCACTCCTTTGGCGGATAAATGCGGAAGGGAAACCCATAAGCATCAACTTTCGAGAGAAGCTCGGCTTAATGCGCAGAGCGGAAAAGAAGATGCGTTAGACGCTTTTCAAGCCCCTCGTTCCTAGGCTCCAGCTTAGAAACGCACCCTGTCTGCGAAGCTCCGCTTCGGCGACAGGGTGCGTGTCCCAGCCGGAGCTTGGGGTACGAGGAGGACATCGCCCCGCTCCGCGACAGTATGCCTGCCAAGCGCCGCGCCGACGGACGGCCCGTTTTTCACCGTGCTCGCGTGGATCGGCGCGTTCATCGTCTATCAAGGCGGGCGCTTGCTCGGCTTCCAATGAACGAACGCGCTCCTCGATCAGCTCGCCGTCGCCGCGCTCATCACCGGCGCGGTCGCGTTTTTCATCGTGCGCTTCTTGCGGAAACGCGCGGGCGGAAAATCGTGCGCGGGCTGCTGCTGCTGCGGCACCTCGAAAGCCGCCAAGCCCGGCCGGCCCTAGCTCGGGCGCTCGTTGGGCGCGGTGATCTCCTCCGTCCACGGGCGCGCGAGGCGGTGAAAGAGCGCCTTCGCCTGGAGCGGGGTGATGCCGGGGGCGACGGAGAGCAGGCACGCGAGCATGCCCGTCACACGCGGCGCGGCGAAGCTGCTGCCGGTCACCTTTTTCCTCCCGCCGCCGGACCACGCCACCTCCACATCCACGCCGCGCGCGGCAAATTCCACGAGGCGGCCGGGCTTGTAGAAAAGATCTCCGTCGTCCTCGGTGCGCGCCATGTTCACGGTCAGCACGGAGGTGAAAAAACCGGGCCACTCGGGGCGCGCGGAGTCGTGATTGTTGCAGGCGGCGACGACGTGAGCGCCTTGCAAATACGCCTCGTCCACCCAGCTCTTGTATTTCAAAACGTGCTCGGGGACGCCGCAGCCGAGGCTGCAATTGAGGATGTGGTAGCCGCGCTCGATGGCCTGCCGCGCACCTTCGAGGATGATCGCGGTGCGCGCGGGGAGCGATTCGCCGAGCACGCGGATGCTGCCGATCTCCGCCTCGGGCGCGCTCGCGCGGATGATCCCGGCGATCGCGGTGCCGTGGCCGAAAAGGTCGCGTCCCTCGCCGGGGACGACCTTGAGTTTCATGCCGTCCTCGACCACCGCGATGTCGTCCCTCAGCACCAGCCCGCCGAGCGCGGGGTGCGCGGTCTCCACGCCGGAATCGAGGATCGCGATCTTCACGCCGCGCCCGCGTCCGTCGCGCATCGCGGCGTGCGCCTCCTCGGGAGTGATCCACGCTTTCATCGGAAGTCCTCCCGGCCCAGCGCGAGCGACAGGAGCTGGTGCTCGACCATGCGCGACAGCACCTCGGCGGCGAGCTGCAGGGTGTCGAGATTTTCGGCGGTGAAACCGGGCGGCTCCGGGGCGGTGGCATTTTCCTTCAACTGCACGGCGGAAATGACCCCGCGCAATTCGCCCGCGAAATAGAACGGCACCGCGAGCATCGCGCAGGTGAGGAGCTGCAGTTTCCGGTCGAGCGCCGGGTCCTGCTGCTGGTTTTCGCGGACTTGGTTTTCGCAAATCGGCTGCTCGGTCGCGACGACCATGCTGATCATCCCCGAGCGCAGACTCTGCCGGAAACTGCCGACGAAACTCGCCGCGTTCGGCCCGGAATTGAAGCGCGGCACGAGCTGGCTGCGCGTCTCATCGAGCAGCCACACGCTGCCCTCGTGGGCTTGGGCCGCGGCGAGGGCTTTCACGAGGTGGGCGCGCATCGTGCCGTCAAAGAATTCCTCGAACGCCGTCTCCCCCACGATCTCCGCCGCCGCCTTCATCCGCGCGTCCACGACCGCGCGCAGCACGTCTAGTCGGTCATCGTTTAGCACCGTCAATCTTCCAGCCATAAGTGCGGCCACAACTAGGCGCACCCGCGCCGCCCGGCAAGCGGCAAGCGCGCGGGTGCGGCAAGCGCGTGGCGGGGAGCGGCGGAGGTTGGAAAAAAAACCCATCATCCTGAGCGGAGTTCCGTGCGGGCGAAGGCGGGACGGAACGCAGTCGAAGGACCTCTAACTCCCGGTTGGGGCGAAGGCGGCGGCTGGCCGGAGAAAAAAACGGGGCTGTCGGCTTGCGCGGCGCTAATCCCCGCCGCCTCCGCCCACGAAAAGTTAGAGGTCCTTCGACTGCGCTGCGCCCGCCTTTCCGCCTCCGCTGCGCTCAGGATGACGGCTTGGATTATCACCGCGCCTCGCTACTTGATGATCCCGCGCGGGCTGCTCGTGATGAAAGCGAGCAGCCGCGCGAGTTCCGGCGTCTCGGGGAGGTCGGCGCGGATTTGCTCGATGGCTTGCTGCAGGTTCAGCGCGGAGCGGTAGATTATCCGGTAAGCCTCCTTCACCTGCCGCTGCGCGTCCTCGCTGAAGCCGTGCCGCTCCAGCCCGACTTTGTTGTAGCTGCGGACCTTCGCGGGGTTGCCGTCGGCGATCATAAAGGGCGGCACGTCCTGCACGATCTTCGAGCATCCGCCCGTCAGCGCGTAGGCCCCGATGCGGCAAAACTGATGCACGGCCGTGAGCCCGCCGATGATCGCGTGGTCGCCCACTTCCACGTGGCCGGCGAGCGTGCCGTTGTTGGAAAAAATCACGCCGTCGCCGACCACGCAGTCGTGCGCGATGTGGGCGTAGGCGAGAAAGTTTCCACCGCTGCCGAGGCGCGTGACCGAGCCCGGCGCGGTGCCGCGATGCACGGTCACAAACTCGCGGAAGGTATTGCCATCGCCCACCGCGAGGCCGGTCGGCTCGCCCGCGTATTTCAAATCCTGCGTCTTCTGCCCGATGGAACTGAACGCGAAGAACTGGTTGCCGTGCCCGATTTTGCTCGGGCCGCTGAGGCTGACGTGATGCTGCAGCCAGCAGTCCGCGCCCAGCTCCACGTCCGCGCCGATCACGCAATACGGCCCGATCTCGCAGCCCGCGCCGATCTGCGCCGCGGGATCGATGACCGCCGTGGGATGGATTTTCGCGCTCACGAATCCACGACTCCGAACATCATCTCCGCCTCGCTCACCACCTCGCCATTCACGAGGCAGCGCCCGCGCGCTTTCATAATCGCCTTTTTCCGCTGGGTCATCTCGACCTCGATAAAGAGCGTGTCGCCGGGCACCACCGGCTTGCGGAATTTCACGGCGTCCGCGCTCATGAAGTAGCCGATTTTTCCCGCGTAGCCGGGCAGCCGCAGCAGCATGATGCTGCCGACCTGCGCCATCGCCTCGACCTGGAGCACGCCGGGCATGACGGGGTGGCCGGGGAAGTGGCCCTGGAAATACCACTCGTTCATGGTCACGGACTTCGTCCCGATGCACTTCGTCTCGCCTTCGAGCGCCACGATGCGGTCCACCATGAGGAACGGATAGCGGTGCGGGAGCAGCTTCATCACGTCGTTCACGTCGAGCACATCGCCGCCCTTGGGCGTCACGCTCGGCGGCACCAGCGCCATGGTTTTCGCAAACTGCTTCGCCACCGCGCGCGCGAGTTCGGTGTTCGGCCCGTGGCCCGGCTTCACCGCGATGACGTGCCCGCGGATGGGCCGGCCGAAGAGCGAGAGGTCGCCGACGATGTCGAGAATCTTGTGCCGCACAAACTCGTCGCGGAAGCGCAGCGGCTCCTTGCTGAGCACGGACTCGCCGCGCACCACCACGGCGTTTTCGAGGCTGCCACCCTTGATCAGCCCTTTGTCCATCAGGGGTTTCACGTCTTCGTAGAAAACGAACGTCCGCGCCGGGGCGATCTCCTTTTCGTAAATCGCGGGCGTGATCTCGGTGGAGTAAAACTGCGTGAAGCGCCCGTCCGGCCCGACCTGCGTGCAGGAAATGCGGA
>JAYWEB010000261.1:0-3953 GCA_043779575.1 Chthoniobacter sp.
GCCATCGGCGAAGTCGCCTGCACCGGGCTGCACGGCGCCAACCGGCTCGCCAGCAATTCGCTCCTCGAAGCCTGCGTGCTCGCCCACCGCTGCTGCACGGCCATCGCCAGCCAGCCAGCCCCCGCCGCGGACTCCGCGCTCGATGACCTCGTGCTCCCGGCCTGGACCAGCGGCGACGCCGTGGCCGTGGACGAGCTGGTGGTCATCTACCACAACTGGGACGAAATCCGCCGGCTGATGTGGGACTACGTGGGCATCGTCCGCACCGACAAACGCCTCCAGCGCGCCGCCGCCCGGCTGCGGAATCTGGAGCGGGAAATCGCCGAGTTTTACTGGGGCTACAAGCTGACCACCGACCTCCTCGAACTCCGCAACCTCGCCACCGTGGCCGCCCTGATCGTGGATAGCGCCCTGCTCCGGAAAGAAAGCCGCGGCCTCCACTACACTCTCGACCACCCCGCCACCGACCCCAGCCTCCGCCGGGCCACCGTCCTCCGCCGGTAGCGGCCACCCCGGAGCGGCCTGTTGGAAGACGCTTCCTGGTGGATGGCGTCGCTCCGGGGAACCACCGGAACGCTGGCCCGCCCGCTGCTCTAGGTAGGTGTCGATCCCGGTTTCTCTCTGTATTTCCTCTGTAAACCGGGGTGCTAGCGCAAATTTTCCGCTTTACCGCCCAACCGCCAGCGCCTAACGGTACCGCCCACATTCCTGTTTATGAAACGAACTTTCCGAGGAATCATCGCCACCGTCGCCGCCGCCGTCCTGACCGCCGGAGCCTCTGCCCAATCGCCGTATTCCAGCAGTTCCGACTTCGCCAAATACGCCATGAAGCTCCGGGAGAGCGCCATCCTCAAGATGGAACCGCAGGTCGTCATCCCCACCAGCTCCCGCGCCCTCGGCGTCTCGGCGAAGTACCCGTGGAAGACCCGCATCGTCACCACCATCTTCTGGATCGGCGAGCCGGCCGGCGGGAACAACCCCGTCCACAACGTCAGCAGCTCCTGGGATCTGAGCTGGCAAGCCAGCTACGGCGGCTACGACAACCCGACTCCGGGGGCACGCCGCGGCTACATTCCCGCCAGCTTCGTCCCGCGCCAAAACCCCTTCTACGTCGCCCTGCCCTACAACGACGTGACCTCCGGCTCCACCAAGCCCGAGTCCAAGCTCGTCATCCCGTGGTTTCGCGAGGCTTTCACCGAAGAGGGGAAATCGGTCTGCCGTGACCGCTGGATCGCGGTCCGCAACAGCGCGGGCAAAATCTGCTACGCCCAGTGGAGCGACTGCGGCCCTTTCCGCACGGATCACTGGCAGTACGTCTTTGGCAACGAACGCCCCAAGCCCAACCTCAACCAGGGAGCCGGCCTCGATATTTCTCCCGCCATCCGCGACTATCTCGGCCTCAGCAGCACCGACGTGACCGACTGGAAATTTGTCGATTTCCGCGACGTGCCGGGTGGCCCGTGGGCGCAGTTTGGCGACAACAATCACTTCGTCCAGCAGGGCCGCCGCACCGGCCAGCGGGTCGTCAGCTCCAAAGGCGCCACCGTGGAACCGCCGCTCCCCACCCGCGACGGCAGCCCCACCGTCATCGTAAAGTAGGTGGCGTGAACCGGGGTCGGGTGACAGGTGAAAACGCCGCGCATGCTTTTCTCAACCCCGACACCGGACCTCCGCCATATGCCACCTCCCCTGCCTCGCGGTCTCTTCATCAGCTTTGAAGGCAGCGAAGGCTGCGGCAAATCCACCCAGATCCAGCGCCTCGCTGCGCGGCTGGGTGGCGCGGGAAAAAACGTCCTGCTGACCCGCGAGCCGGGCGGCACCGAGATCGGCGAGCAGCTCCGCGACCTGCTCCAGCATTCCCCCGTCGGCCACGCCATGTGCCCCGAGACCGAGCTGCTCCTTTTCACCGCCAGCCGCGCCCAGCTCGTGCGGGAAAAAATCGCGCCCGCCCGCGCCGCCGGCACCATCGTCCTCGCCGACCGCTTTCTCGACAGCACCACCGTCTATCAGGGCGTCGCCCGCCGCCTCGCCCCCGCGCAAGTCCGCGCCATCAACCGCTTCGCCGTCGGCGACTGCCTCCCCGACCTCACCTTCATCCTCGACCTCGACCCCGCGGTCGCCCGCACCCGGATCGCCGCCCGCTCCGGCACACCGGATCGGATGGAAAGCCAGCCCGCCGCCTTCTTCCACGCCGTCCGCGCCGGCTACCTCGCCCTCGCCGCGGAGAAAGATCCCCGCTTTCACCTCCTCGACGCCGCCCGCACGACTGAAGAACTGGAAGAAGAAATCTGGCGAAAAATCCAGCCGCGACTCCCGTGAACCGAGCGGTTCCGACAAACGGATGCAATTTCCCAAAAAGCCGCTTGCCCTTTCGACTTCGCCCGCTACTTTCGCCACCCCATGCCCCGATCCATTGCACGTCGCAAGACGAAAAAATCCGCCGTTAAGCGCATCAAAGTGACCGGAACAGGCAAGCTCATGCGCCGCAAAGCCGGCCTGCGCCACCTCGCTTCGAGCAAGAGCTCCAAGCGCAAGCGCAAGCTCGGCAAAGACGGCGAGATCCACGTCACCCAGCGGGATCGCATGAAGGAACTGCTCCCGTTCGCGTAAAGCACCCGCGGCATCCCGATCCCGCCACCTGCTCCGCCTCGCGGAGTGCCTCAGCGAATGAGGTCGGCGGGATCATTCACCCAAACGAACAATTCGCTGAATAACTAGGAGGCCCGGGCGACCGGGTTTTTACAAACTATGGCACGCGCCACCAATGCTCCCGCCAGCCGGGAGCGCCGCAAAAAAATCGTCGATCTCGCCCGCGGATACCGCGGACGCCGCTCGAAGCTCTTCCGCTACGCGAAAGACGCCGTCTATAAGGCCCAGCACTGGGCGACCGCCCACCGGAAGACGCGCAAGCGCAACTTCCGCATGCTCTGGCAGCAGCGCATCAACGCCGCCGCCCGCGCCCAGGGACTCACCTACTCGCGCTTCATCGAGGGCCTCAAGGCCGCCGGCATCGAGCTCGATCGCAAGATCCTCGCCGACCTCGCCGTCACCGACGAAGCCGCCTTCACCGCCATCTTCCACAAGGCCAAAGCCGCGCTCGACGCGAAACGCGACGCCGCGAAGAAGGCCGCGTAACCCGCGCCTGCGAAACCCCTTTCCGCAGCCTCGAACGCGCCCGCGTGTTCGAGGCTGCGCTGTTTTCAGACCGGCGTTTTTTTTAACCGCAGAGGCGCAGAGGACGCAGAGTTTCGCAGAGGAAAATCAGTAACGCCTTTCTCATTTTCCAGTCCTTTCTCCGCGCCCCTCTGCGTCCTCCGCGCCTCTGCGGTTAAACTCATCACGCCTTTCAAATATGGATACCCAACTCGCCCACCTCCGCACCGCCGCCCTCGCCGAGATCGCCGACGCCACGGATGAGGCCGCCGTCGAAGCCGCGCGGATCAAGTATCTGGGCCGCTCCGGCAGCATCTCCCTGCTCAGCGAAGGCATGAAGTCGCTCGGCAAAGACGACAAGCCGCGCATCGGCAAACTGCTCAACGAAGCCCGCACCGCCGTCACCGCCGCGCTCGACGAACGCCAGGCCGCACTCGCCTCCGACGCCGACGCCGACGCCTTTGCCGGCCTCGACGTCACCCTCCCCGGCACCGCCCCGCGCCCCGGCTCGCTGCACCCCATCACCCAGCTCCAGGACCGCGCCATCCAGATTTTCCGCCGCATGGGCTTTGCCCTCGCCGACGGCCCCGACATCGAAACCGAGTGGCATTGCTTCGACGCCCTCAACACCCCCGCCGACCACCCCGCGCGCAACGAGCAGGACACCTTTTACCTGCCCGACGGACGCCTCCTCCGCACCCACACCAGCACCATCCAGATTCGCACCATGGAAAAGTGCGCGCCGCCCATCCGCATCATCGCGCCCGGCGCCGCCTACCGCCGCGACGAAGTCGATGCCA
>JAYWEB010000262.1:0-3948 GCA_043779575.1 Chthoniobacter sp.
ATCGCTAGCCTCCTGCTCAGCATTGCCGCGTTGGTCGTCGCAATTTACGGGCGATTCAGCCCCACACCCGCCAAGCCCGACCCCGCGCAGATGCGGGCGCTGGTGGATGCCGAGTTACAGCGCCGTGAAAGTGAAATGGTAACTGCCCTGGCACCAAAGTTCCGCACGATCTACAAAGACATGCTCGGCGAGGAAGCAAAGCTCGACGAACGCGCGCTCAATCCAAAGACGCTCGCAGACCTCTTCCGCCCGCTCATCATGATCATCGAGAAGATGCAGAGCAGCGAAGTCGGCCTGCCGCCGCAGAAGTAGGTGCGACGAATGGGATCGGTGAGTGACGTGGTCTGATTTCCAGAATCCCAGTCTCCGGAGAATCGCGGACGGATCCTGACGCAGATCCAGGACGGCTGTCACGACAAGCCGCCCGCCATGGACACGGCAGAAGATGCCGTGCGTGAAACGCCACACGAGGAGACGGCGGAATTCACCCGCATAACGCGGCGCGGATTCGGGAAACTGCGCGGCGATTTTCAACGCGCCACGCACTGCAACATCAAAACGGCCGCCCAATCCGGGCATCAATTCCTCTTAGCGTGCCCACGTCTCGAACAGCTCCGCTTCCGCTCCGGTGAGGATGACTACTTCCACGTCTTCTTCCGCTCCGCGAGCCGCGCGAATGTCTCATCCATCGGCCTTGCCTGCGAAGGATCGGCGAGATAGCCGGCGAAGCGATTTTCCAGGAACGCCACCACACCCGCATCCGGCACCTCACTTTCGACCTGATGGGCGACCTCCTGCCAAAGTTCGTCAATCAACCGCCATTTCTCCTGCAATGGCAGCGATTGCACCTCGGGAAGTTTTTCGATGAGCATGGTGGAAAACTACCCGCTCGGTCTGGTGGCGCAATCTGAAACGCGGAGTGAAGGCAAGGTGCGAGCATGACACTGACTGACTGCCAGGAATTTGCCATTGCGCCCGGCGGAGCGTGGACAGCCAGACTGCGAAGCCGTTTCCCGGCAACGCTTCCACGACGACGAGGACAGCACGGCGCGCCTTTGCACGCGGATCTCCGCAGCTTTTCAATCAGTCTCGCGAAAGTGGTTCACGGTTCGCTTCACCCGGAGGGTGATTGGAAATTAGCCGGTGGCGCAAGCCACCGGATCACGTTCCCCAACAAACATCCGCCCCGGCAGGGGCGGCGGAAGTGTCGCCATTCCGTGGCCCCTCCGGGGCGGTTTTCATTTGGAACCTGATCCGGTGGCTTGCGCCACCGGCTAATTTCCGTCGGCCCTGCGGGCCATTAACCATTAACGCGAGACTCAATTTGATTTGCCGGACTTCATTTTACCCAGCGCGAAGAACACGACGCACAGGGCGATGTAGGTGACGGCCAGTGCGACATAAAAACCGGACGGCTGTCCGTTCTGACTGGCCCGGATGGCACTGACTGCATTGACACCCGAGGCAAGGGCGAACAGCGATCCCGCGGTGCGGTAAAGAATGACGACAGTGCGGTTGTTCATTTTGGTTTGAGTCTGGCTTTTGCCGCAATCGCCGGTGCGTCGGATTTCCTGTTCGGAATTATTTCGCCTTCGCCGCTGCGGCATTCCACACGCGCACGTCGTCGAAGAGCGCGTCTTTGCCGCTCACGGTGAAGTGGAAATCGCTCTTCGTCGGATGCGCGAAGCCGGGTGATTTCAAATTGCCGACCGGCTTGCCGTCGAGGCTCACGCGCATTTCGTCGCCGGCGATTTCCATCGTGAGGCGATGCCACTCGCCCGGAGCGATGCTCATCGGGAAAGTTTTCGTGCGGCCTTCCATGAGCTTGTCGCCCTCGGCCTTGCGCTTCGGATCCTTGCGCATCTCGAAGATGTCATTGCGCATCCCGCCTTCCTTGTCGTCGCCGAGGCGGATGAGTTTCGGCGTGATGGTGGCGCGGCAGATGTGGCCCGCGTGCGTGCCCTTCCACGCCTTGTCGTCGCACACGGCGTTGATGCCCGTCGCGCCGTCGAAGCGGAATTTGAACTCGATCACCGCGTCGGAAAACGCGACGTGGATGGAGCCGACCGCGCCGTGATCGTCGCGCGTCTGGCTGCCCTTCATCACGCCATCGGCGACGGTGAAAGTCTGGCAGACCTGCTTCCACGCGCCGAGATCGCCGCGCTCGAAGTCATCGGAAAAAATGAGCGCGCCCTTTTTTGCAATGGGTTGCACGGGCGCGTCGGCGGCGGAGGCGTGGAAGCAAGAGGCGGCGGTCAGCGTGATGAGGAGAGTTCGGAACGGTGTCATGGGAAACGGGGGGAATGCTGCGGCAGGTTCACACCCCGCGAGCGCCGTTGTTAGGACGGATGCCCGGAAACTGCGGAGGGATCGAAACGGCACGGAGCATCGCGCCGCCGTCGCGCGCGGGATTGTTGTCGTTCCGCCGTGGCGCGGACCGTAATATTTTCCACACCATGAAAACTCCCCGTCTTCCGACCTTCGCCTTCGTCGCCGCCAGCCTCGCGGCGATCACCTTCGCGCAGGAAGTGGAGAAGCGCGCGGTGACGATCTGGAGCGACGGCACAAAGATGGCCGGCGATCTTTATTTGCCGAAGGATCGCAAGCCCGGCGAAAAGATCCCCGCCGTCATTTTCTGCTCCGGCACCGGCGGGACGAAGAAAGGATCGCCCGCGCAGCTCGGGCCGAGATTCGCGCGCGAGGGTTACGCATTTCTCGGCTTCGATTACCGCGGCTGGGGCGAGAGCGCGGCGCAGATTTTCGTGACCGGCGCGGTGCCGGCTGCGGATGAAAACGGCGACGTGACCGTGAAGGGCAAACCGATCCGCTGGCAGATGAATTTCGCGGATCAGACCGCCGACATCCGTTGCGCCATCGCATTCCTCGCGGGCGAGCCGGGCATTGATGCCGAGCGCATCGGCATCATGGGCAGCAGCTACGGCGGCGGGCTCGTCACATGGGTCGCGGCGAACGATCCGCGCGTGAAATGCGTCGCCGCGCAGGTGCCCGGCATGGGCGCGCGCGGCGAAGCGGCGCAGAAACGCGCCTTCGATCTCCAGACCAAGCAGGCGCGCGGCGAGACGGAGCCGATCCCTTTTGAAACCGGAAAGCTTGGCGGGAAAATGGCCGCTTACGCGAACATGCGCGTGAACCCGGCGAAGAACATCGGCTTCAACGCCATCGAAGCCGCGGAGAAAATCCGCGTGCCGATGATCCTCATTGATGCCGAGAACGAGGAGCTGATGGACCGGCGCGAGAACGGCGCGAAAGTCGCGGAGATCCTCAAGGCGAAAGGCGTGGCGGTGGAGTATCACGTCATCCCCGGCATCGGGCACTACGGCGTCTATCGGGAGGGATTCGAGCAGGCGACGAAGCTGGAACTCGATTGGTTCAACACGCACCTCAAGGCCCGCGCACCCGGGCGGTAGTTGCGGCGGGCGTCCGCGAGTCTGCCTTCAGCGTTGGCTAGATCGCCTTCGTGTAAATCCTCTCAAACACCGCCGCCGCTCCTTCGCTCGCGCGGTTCGGATCCACGATGGTGATTCCATCTTCGCCGAAGCGCGCGGTGACGGTCGCGCCTTTGCCCTCGGCCATGTATTTGAAATTCAGATCTCGCACGCGCGCCGCGGCGTCCACGATGGCGCAGGTGATGCGCGCTTCCTCGGCAGTCGGATACAGGCTCGCCACGGCGTCGCGGGTTTCGCCGGCGAACTTCACGCGGCAGATCGCCACGAGTCCGACGGTGAGGCTGTCCACGCCGTATCCGACGTAGGCCTTGGTGCCGTCGGCGCGGAGCACGTCGCGGGTGAAGTGGTTGTTGCTCGTGCGCGAGCCGCCGCCTTGGTTCCACCAGCGGAAGCCGCGGTATTGCTGGTCGCTCTCCACCTTGCCGTCGGCACCGACGATTTCGTGGCCTTGGTTCACCGGCCCTTCGAAGTCGGGCGGCGT
>JAYWEB010000263.1:0-3945 GCA_043779575.1 Chthoniobacter sp.
CGCGAAGAACGCGAGGATGTCGTCGCGGTTCGCTTTGTTTTCCAACAGCCGCCGGAGGCCCGAGGTTGTCTGCCAGTCAGCCGTGCGTTCCGCGCTGACAAAAACCGTATGGTGCAAATCCAAGCGCCCCGCCCGCTGCGCCGGGTCGTCGTGCTTTTCATACACGAACACGAGCAGCGAATAACCGAGGCCGTAAATCTTCTGGCTCGCGCTCTTGAACGGGCAGGACGACTGCGGCTGGCGGATGCTCGTCACCCTGATGTCCACACCCAGTTCCGGAAAATCTATGCCCTTCGCGGAGTTGCCACGGATGTAAGCGAATTGCGTGGCGAGATGCCGAAGCGGATGAGGATGGGTTTTTTGTCCTGCCCGGTTTGCGCGCCGGTGCGGTAGAGCGCCCATTCGAGGGCGTCGGTGTAGAGGATGTTTGGGAGCGCGCTGAATTTGTCCCACTGCCGCTTGTCGCGATCTTTGAGTTTCTTTGTCTGTGCGCCAAGGCCGGGCGCTTTCAACTCGACGAAACCGCAGAGCGCGTTGCGGACTTCGACGCCGATGTCGGGCCGTCCACCGAGATCGTGAACCTGCGCTTCGGTCTTGGTGAGCACGCCGCTGGTCACGGTGGCGAGGAGAGCTTGCACGGGGCCTTTGAGCTGATCCTCCGGCTGCGCGGGCATCCCGCTGGCGAAGCTGGCGCGGAGTGCGTCGGCGAATACGCGCGCGGCGGTGCGAAAGGCTTCTGGGAGATTGGCGGGCATCGTCATGCGCTGGCTTTTGTGTGCGGGGCGGCGGCAACGCGCGAGCTTTTCGTAATGAGCTTTCCCGCGCCCCTGCCGGGGCGCATGGCTTGTGGGGCAGGATTCCGGGGGTGGTCGCTCGTTTGACTCGCTCGACCCCCGGCTAATTTCCGTGGAGCCTCCGGCTCATCGCGGCCAGCCGGATGGCCGCCCACGGTCATCGGCTGGCTGCTGGGCGGCGCTTTGGTTCAATGGGTATCAGGCGGACGCGGGGCGTCGTCGTCTGTGTCGTCCGCGCGCTTCCACTCCTCGCCTGCGTCGTCGCGCTGCTGTTCGGCGAGGAGTTCGCCGAGGTCCACCACCTGCGCGTCGCCGGTGAGTGGGCCGAAGGTTTTCTCCATCCACTCAATATGCTCGCGGCTGCTGGCTTCGCGGCTGGTGCGGTATTCGTCGGGCGTGAGCGTCCAAGCGGGGGCGGAGAGGGTGAGTTGGAAAGCGGCGGTCTGGATGACGGCGCGTCCGTTGCTTTGGCTGAACCATTCGAGATACAGCGCATTTGCCCAATGCCACGGGGCGGGCTGGCGGAGTTTGTAGAGGCGCAGGACTTCCTCCATCGGCACGTCGTGGACGCGGAGTTTCTGCGAGGCGGTGATGTCACCGACCCAGCCGCGCTGGTCGAGGCCCGGCGTGGAGTCGTCGAATGGGACGGGATGCGGATTTTCAAAAGTGAGCGTGCAGCCGGCGAGGTCGGGCGCGCAGTCGCCGCGGAGGTCGAGCGTCATCGGCTCGGCGACGTCCGCGAGCCAGAGGCGGCCGGTCACGCGGCCGCGCGTGCGGTTGTCGATTTCGCCGCGGAGGAGGTGTTCGTGAAAGCGCCAGGCCATGCGGCGATCCTGACTTGAGCCGCAGTTTTTTGAAGACGGAACTGCGAGACAAGTCCGCACCTGAGCGGTGGCGTCGAGCGGGAGCCCTGCTGGCGGACCCCGCTACGCCTCCGCTTGCCTGCCTCCCTCCGCGTGCGGACCCGCGGTCACCTTGGCCCAAAATCGGGCTCGTTTGGGCTGAAGCCCCGGCTACTTTCTGCGCCCGATCATGAATCCCGACCACGTCGAACAGCTTCTCGCCTTTCTCCGTTTCCCGAGCATTTCCACCGATCCCGCGCACGCGGCGGATGTGGCAGCGTGCGCGGATTGGCTGGCGGGGCGGCTGGAGGAGAGCGGGCTCGCGGCGACGGTGCATCCCACGGCGGGGCATCCCATCGTGGTGGCGCGCAACGAGCACCAGCCGGGGCGGCGCACGGTGATGATTTACGGGCACTACGATGTGCAGCCGGTCGATCCGCTGGAGCTGTGGCACTCGCCGCCTTTTGAGCCGCGGATCGAGGACGGCGTGGTCTTTGCGCGCGGCGCGGCGGACAACAAGGGGCAGATCTTCGCGCACCTCGCGGGGATCGGGGAGACGCTGCGCGAAAAGGGCGGGCTGCCGGTGAATCTCATCGTGCTCGTGGAAGGCGAGGAGGAGATCGGCAGCGCACATCTGGAGGAGTTTCTCGCCGCGCATCGCGAGGAACTGCGCTGCGATGTCATCGCCATCTCGGACACCGGGATGCTCGCGCCGGGCGTGCCCACTTTCACGTACGGGCTGCGCGGCATCGCGGCGCTGGAACTGCGCGTGACCGGCCCGGCGACGGATCTGCACTCGGGCATCTACGGCGGCGTGGTGGCGAATCCGGCGACGGCCATCGCGCGGCTCGTGGCGAGCCTGCACGACGCGGACGGGCGCGTGGCGGTGCCGGGTTTCTACGACGACGTGGCGCCGCTGGAAAAGTGGGAGCACGAGGCTTGGGCGCGGCTGCCGTTTGGCGATGCGGAGATTCTGGCGGTGACGGGTGCGCCCGCGCTTTTCGGCGAAGCCGGCTACACCAGCCTAGAGCGCGCGTGGGCGCGGCCGACGGCGGAGGTGAATGGCATTGGCGGCGGCTTCCAGGGCACCGGCACGAAAACCGTGCTGCCCCGCGAAGCCTTTGCCAAGCTGACTTTCCGGCTGGTGCCGCGCCAGCAGCCGACCGTCGTGATGGAAAAAGTGCGCGCCCATCTGCGCGCGGTTTGCCCGCCCGGCGTGCGGCTTGAAATCACCGGCGGCCACTCCGGCGAGCCGTATGCCACCGACCCGAATTCCGCCGACGGCCGCGCGGCGCAGCGCGCGCTCCAGCGAGCTTTTCCGGGACGCGACGTGGCGCTCATCCGCGAGGGCGGCAGCATTCCGATCGTGAACACTTTCAAGCGCGTGCTCGGCGTGGAGACGCTGCTCCTCGGCCTGGCGCTGCCGGACAGCCGGATGCACGCGCCGAACGAAAACTTCCCGCTCGCCAACTTCGAGGCCGGCATCCGCCTGAACCGCGCGCTGCTCGAAGAACTGAGCTGACCACGAGATGAACCCGACCCCGCCCACCGCTTTCCTTTTCGACATCGGCAACGTCGTCGTGCGCTTCGACTTTTCGCTCGCGCTAAAGCGGGTGGCGGCGGACAGCCAGGTGCATGACCGGGTGGAGATTCTCGCGCGGATCGACCGCATCAAAGGCGCGTACGAGGACGGGCAGATCGACCGGGCGGCCTTTCTCGGCGCGGCTTTCGATGTCCTCCGCTACCGCGGCACCGAGGCCGCGTTCATCACCGCGTGGGAGGAAATCTTTGAGCCGAATCCGCCGATGATCGCGCTCATCGAGCGCCTGCACGGGCGCTTCCCGCTGTTTCTCCTCAGCAACATCGGCGACATCCACCGCGACTACCTTTTCCGCACCTACCCCATCTTCGCGCGCTTCACCTCCGGCACCTACAGCTACGCCGCCCGCGCCTCGAAGCCCGGCCCCGAGATCTACCAGCACGCCATCCGCACCCACGGCCTCGATCCTGCCCGCACCTTTTTCATCGACGACCTCCTGCCGAACATCACCACCGCGCGCACCCTCGGTTTCCGCGCGCACCATTACCACCACGACCGGCACGCGGATTTGGAAAAGGAACTCGCCGCGCTCGGGATCGCGTAGGCGGGTCAAATTCGCCTGCCAGATGAATTGAACCGCGGAGCGGTTCCCGAAGGTAGCCGTGGACTTCAGTCCACGGTTGATGGGACAGTAAGCGCGCGTCGCGGAGCGACGCTTGCAACTGCCTCAATACGTTCCAAACGTCGCTCCGCGACGGACGTTTCCACC
>JAYWEB010000264.1:0-9759 GCA_043779575.1 Chthoniobacter sp.
CACGAGGAGTTTTCCGACAGGCTGGGCTGGGGAGGGCGCGGCCATCACGGCAGTTCGGATGCGGGCCTACTCGGCCGCTTTGGCCACGCCGAGCCGCTCAAAGATCGGCAGCAGCGCGGCGGTCCATTTCGCGTAGCCGGCCGCGTTGGGGTGCAGCATGTCGGGAAATTCCTCGCGTTTGCACTGGCCCGCGCCCGCGTCGAAAAGCGTCCACGTATCGCAGACGGTCACTTTGGCGTTGTCCTTGAAAGCTTCGTCGTAGAGCGCGTTGAGGGCTTTTATTTTGTCGGGGAAAAAGCCGGGGCGCGCGCCGCGGGGCATGACTTTGCTGATGATGACGGGGAGGTCGGGCTGGGCTTTGTGGAGGTCGGCGACGAGGGCGCGGAGATTGAGGGCGACCAGCTCGGGCTCGGCTCCCTGGTCGAGATCGTTCGTGCCGATGAGGATCGCGACGGCGCGCGGATGCACGTCCAGCACATCGCCCTGGAGGCGCGTGCGGAGGCCGCGCGTGGTGTCGCCGCTGATGCCGCGGCTGGCGATTTTCAGCCGGGGAAAATCCTGCGCCAGCGTTTTCCAGCCGTGCGTGATCGAGTCGCCAAAGAACACCACCGCGCCCTGATCCGCGTCCTTGTCTTTCGCCCACTGCTCGCGCTGCGTTTTCCACGCCCCGCGAAACCACAGGCCGGACTGCATCGGCCCATCGCCGGGGCACATGCTGGAGGGCGGCTGGGCGAGCGGGCCGGCGACGGTGGCAAAGGCCACGGCGGGCTGGCCGCGCCGCTGGGCAAACATCCACGGGAGCAGCTCCGGCTCGCCATAGGCCTGCGGCCACGAGTCGTGCTTCACGTAGGGATATTCGCTGTACATCGGCTGCCCGCCCGCCGCCCGCAGCGCCACCACCATCTCCCGCGTGCGCGCCACCGGCACCGTCGGATCGAGCACCCCGTGAAACGCCCAGACCGGCACGCCTTTCGCCGCCGCGATCTTCGTCGCATCCCCGCCCCCGCAGATCGGTGCCGCCGCCGCCCAGCGACCCGGTGCGCGCGCGAGCAGATCCCACGTCCCGTAACCGCCCATCGACAGCCCCGTGAGATAGAGCCGGTCCTCATCCACGGGCAATTCCTTGAGCAGCGCGTCGAGCGCGCCGAGGACGCGCTTCATCGGCTCCGTCGGCTCGGCGGCAAACGCATGCGGCCCCGTCCAGCCCTTCACCTCGCTCCAGGTTTTTTCCGGCGGGCACTGCGGCGCGAGGACGAAGCACGGGAATTTCTCGCGCATCTCCGGCTTCGCGAAAAGCGGCGGGCCATGCTTGAGCTGGAGGGCGTTGTCCGTGCCGCGCTCGCCCGCGCCGTGGAGGAAAAGGACGAGCGGATATTTCTTCCCCGGCTCAATGTTTTTCGGCGCGAGCAGCCGGTAGCCGAGCGTCCCGCCATCGGCGGCGGTGAAGGTGCGCGCCTCGTAGTCGTCCGCGCGGGTCAGCGGGGCGAGGGCGAGGGCGGCGAGGAGCGGGAGGAAATGGCGGAGTTTCATAGGCAGGAAGAGCGCGGAGACTGCCGCACCGCCGGGGGCGATTCCAGCGGGAAAACCACGCCCTCGCGCCATGTCCGCACCTTGGCCGCGCCGTTGTCACATTCGCTTTGCCCTTCCACCCCGCCCGCTGGTATCCCTCCCCGCCTATGTCCGCTCTCCAACGCATTTTCGGTCGCGATACGAAATTCTACGACCTCCTCGAAGCCAGCGCCGCCGCCGCCAAACAGAGCGCCGCCATCCTCACCGGCCTCATGCCCAAGCTCATCGCCACCGCGCCGGACGCCGCGCCGGACGACGCACTCGCCGACCTCGCGCAGGCCCGCCGCAAACACAAGCGCATCTCCCAGGAGACCACCGAGGCGCTGTGCAAACAGTTCGCCACCCCGCTCGAGCGCGAGGACATCGAGGCGCTCTCCACGGCGCTCTACAAGATCTCCAAGAACATCGAAAAAATCGGCGAACGCCTGCTCATCAGCCCCGCCGGGGCCGACCCGAAAACCGTCGCCCGGCAGATCACCATGCTGGAGCTGGCCAGCGACCTCGTTTGGAAAATGGTCGCGGAACTGCGCGCGAACTCACCCGGCGAGAACATCCGCGACCATTACGAAAGTCTGCAAACCATCGAAGGCGACGCCGACAAGCTGATGAACCAGCTCCTCCGCGATCTCTATCACGGCGGCACCGACGCGCGCCTCGTCGTCTATTGGAAAGACCTCTACGAACTCATCGAGAAGGGCATCGACCGCTGCCGCGACGCCGGCTACGTCGTCTTCCACGTCGCGCTGAAAAACTCCTGACGCCGCGCCGCCCATGACGCTGCTCCTCGTGGTCCTCCTCGTCGCCTTGGTGTTTGAATACATCAACGGCTTTCACGACACGGCCAACTCCATCGCCACCGTCGTCTCCACGCGCGTCCTCACCCCGCGCCTCGCCATCATCCTCGCCACCGCGACCAATCTTTTCGGCGCGCTTTTTCTCGGCACCGCCGTGGCCAAAACCGTCTCCTCCGGCCTCGTGGACAACGCCTACGTCAACTCCACCACGATCATCGCCGCGATGCTTGCCGGCATCATTTGGAACCTGGCCACCTGGTGGCTGGGCCTGCCGTCCAGCTCGTCGCACGCGCTCGTCGGCGGCCTCTGCGGCGCCACCCTCGGCACCGCCGCCGCCCTCCACGCCGCCAATCCGTGGGCCGCCCTCATCTGGGCGAAAATCAAAACCGGTGCGCCTTGGTACAAAGGCGAAGGACTTTTCTACAAAGTCGTCATCCCCATGGTTTCCTCCCCGGTCGCCGGACTCCTCATCGGCTGGCTGGTCATGTCCACGCTCTACATCATCGTGCGCCACTGGCGCCCCAAGACCGTCAACGGCGTCTTCGGCAAATTGCAGCTCGTGAGTGCCGCCTACATGGGCCTGAGCCACGGGCAAAACGACGCGCAGAAAACCATGGGCATCATCACCCTCGCCCTCGTCGCCGCCACCAAGGCCGGCGCGCTGCACGACGCCCCGCCCTGGCTCGGCTTCCTTGCCACCGCGGATGGCGGCGCGAATCAAAACATTCCCGTGTGGGTGAAAATCGTCTGCGCCCTCGTCATGGCCGCCGGCACCGCCGCCGGGGGCTGGCGCATCATCAAAACGCTCGGCAAGAAACTCGTCCACCTCCAGCCCATCCACGGCTTTGCCGCCGAGACCACCGGAGCCACCGTGCTCCTCGCCGCCGCGCATTTTGGCATGCCCGTTTCCACCACCCACGCCATCACCACCAGCATCATGGGTGTCGGCTGCGCCAAACGCTGGAACGCGCTGAATCTCTCCGTCGTCCAGCAGATCGTCATCGCCTGGATCCTCACCCTCCCGGCCACCGCCATCCTCGGCTACCTCTTCGCGCGCGGCTTCATGCCCGCTGCTGTGGGTCGGTAGGCGGTTAGGAGGAAAAAAGCACGCCGTCATTCTGCACGGAGTGGGCAGTGGTTCAGTTTGAAAAAACACGGTCATTCTGAACGGAGTTTCGCCGCGGGCGAAGGCGGGGGCGAAACGCAGTGAAGAGCCGAGTCCGCGAGACAGCGCCGGGGCGGAGGCGGGCGGCGCAATCCTGACTCTCCGAGGGCGAAGGCGGTCTGGTCAGAGGTGCGCGCCATCACTCCCACCGCCTCCGCCCATTACAGTCAGCGATTCTTCACTCCATTCCCGCCCGCCTCCGCCCGCCGGGAATTGCGTTCAGAATGACCGTGTTTTTTTTAAACTGGGCCACTGCCACGGAGTGAAGAGCCGAGTCCGCGCAATTTCCTCGCGCACTGCCTCCCAATGCGCTTCCTTCGCGTTGTTCCATTTCCCACATGAGCTTCTCCGCCGCACGACTCTTCCTCGCCGCGCTCAGCCTGGCCTCGGGCTCGGCCTTTGGCGCGGTCGCCGCCGCCCCCAAGCCCGACGCCGCGCAGACCGCGTTTTTTGAAAAGAACATCCGGCCCGTGCTCGCCGCGAAGTGCTACAAGTGCCACTCGGCGGAGGCGGACAAGGTGAAGGGCGGGCTGCTGCTGGACACGCGCGACGGCCTGCGCAAGGGCGGCGACACCGGCCCGGCCATCGTGCCCGGCAACCCCGGCGAGAGCCTGCTCATCCAGGCGCTGCACTATGCGGACAAGGACACCGCGATGCCGCCGGTGAAGAGCGGCGGCAAGCTGCCGGCCAATGTCATCGCGGACTTTGAGGCGTGGGTGAAAATGGGTGCGCCCGATCCGCGCGAGGGCGCGGCGGCGGCGGTGGTGAAAAAGGAAATCGACTTCGCGAAAGCGCGCGAGTTTTGGGCCTACAAGCCGCCGCAGATTCCGCCCGCGCCGGTGCTCGCCGACCGGCAGTGGCCGCGCACGGACCTCGACCGGTTCATCCTCGCGGGGCTCGAAGCGAAGGGGCTCAAACCGGTCGCCGACGCGGACCGCCGCAATCTCATCCGGCGCGTCTATTTCGACCTCGTGGGCCTGCCGCCGACGCCGGAGGAACTGGACGCTTTTTTCAAAGACACGTCGCCGGAGGCGTTCGCAAAAATCGTGGACCGGCTGCTCGCCTCGCCGCAGTTCGGCGAGCGCTGGGGACGGCACTGGCTGGACGTGGCGCGCTACGCGGAATCGACCGGGAAAGAGCGCAACTTCACGTTTCCCGAGGCGTGGCGCTATCGCGATTACGTCATCGCGGCGTTCAATGCGGACAAGCCTTACGACCAGTTCATCCGCGAGCAGATCGCGGGCGATCTCCTGCCGGCGAAGGACGCGGCGGAGCGCAACGAGCATCTCATCGCGACCGGCTTTCTCGCGCTCGGGCCGAAGGGGCTGAATGAGAAAAACCGCGTGCAGTTCGAGATGGATTTGGTGGATGAGCAGATTGACGTGACCTCGCGCGCCGTGCTCGGCCTGACCGCCGCGTGCGCCCGCTGCCACGATCACAAATTCGATCCCATCCCGACCGCCGACTACTACGCGCTCGCCGGGATTTTCCGCAGCTCGCGGACCTTCTTCGGCACCAGCGCCGGCGACGGCGCGGCGGCGAAGAAAAACAAGAACGGCACGCCGCTGCTGCCGCTCAGCAAGAGCGACGCCGCGCCGGCCCGCACCTCCTCGCCCGCCCCGCCGCCTCCCGTTTCCGCGGAAAAGCAGCTCGCCGATCTCGCCGCGAAAAATCCCAAACGCGCCGCGCGCTACGCCGCCATGACCGCCGCCGAACAGGCGCAGTTCGCCGCCAAGCTCAAGGCCAGGGGCGTCCTCACCGCGCCGCCGCCCACCGCCGCACCCGCCGCCGCGACGGGCACCGCGCTCGCGATGGGCGTGCAGGACGGACGGCCCGGCGATTACCCGCTCTACGTCCGCGGCGAGATCGACAGCGCCGGCCCGGCGGTGCCGCGCGGTTTTCTCACCGTCCTCACGCCCGGCCCAAAGCCCGCGATCAGCGCCGCGCAAAGCGGACGGCGCGAGCTGGCGGACTGGCTCGCGAGCAAGGCGAACCCGCTGACCGCGCGCGTCATGGCGAACCGCGTGTGGCTGAATCTTTTCGGCGAAGGCCTCGTGCGCACGCCGGACAATTTCGGCTCGACCGGCGAGAAGCCCACGCACCCCGCGCTGCTCGATCTGCTCGCTGTGCAGTTCATGCGCGACGGGTGGTCGGTGAAAGCGCTCGTCCGTTCCATCGTCCTCAGCCGCACCTACCAGCTCGCCAGCAGCAGCGATCCGAAAAACTTCGAGGCCGATCCCGACAACATCCTCGTCTGGCGCATGACCCCGCGACGGCTCGATGCCGAGGCCATCCGCGACGGCATCCTCGCCGCCAGCGGCCAGCTCGACCGCACCCCGCCATACGCCTCGCTCGTCGCGCACGTCGGCGACGGCTACATCGGGCGCGGCATCAAGTCGTCGCAATTCAACGTCGAAGCCAGCTACCGCAGCGTTTATCTGCCCATCGTCCGCGACTACGTGCCCGACGTGCTCGCGGTCTTCGACTTCGCCGAGCCCACGCTCGTGGTCGCCGCGCGCGACACCACGAACGTCCCGTCGCAGGCGCTCTTCATGATGAACAGCCCCTTCGTCACCGCGCAGTCCCGCGCGCTCGCGAAACGGCTGCTCGCGATGGCGCAATACGACCACGGGCAGCGCATCATCATGGCCTACATGCTCACGCTCTCCCGCCCGCCCACGCCCGCCGAAGCCGCGCGCGCCGGGCAGTACCTCACCGCCTTCACCCCGCACACCGACTCCGCCGCCAGCGCTGCGCCCGCCGCCGCGTCGGAAACCGCGTGGGCCAACTTCTGCCAGGCGCTCTTCGCCTGCGCGGAGTTTAGATATTTGAAATGAGCGCGCGCGTCCCGCGTGCTGGCGAAAGCGTCCCGCCTTCGCGAACTTCCCCAGCGCGTCGAAAACAGAACACGCCTGAGCGATGCGAGAGTCTCAGGAAGTTCGTCGCGACGGGACGCCGCGACCAACACGCGGGACGCGCGTGCTCCCCGGAATCCGCAGCCCACCACCCATCCCTATGAACCCCAACCGCCCCTACGAATGTCGCGACGTGCAGCCGCGCCTGCTCTCGCGCCGCGCCATGCTCAAGAGCGTCTCCGCCGGCTTCGGCTGGCTCGCTTTCCAAGGGCTCTCCGCCCAGCTCGCCGCCGCCGAGAACCGCCATCCGCTCGCGCCCAAGGCCCCGCATTTCCCCGCGCGGGCGAAGCGCGTCATCTTCCTCGCCATGCAGGGCGGCCCGGCGTGCCAGGACACCTTTGACTACAAACCGAAGCTCACCGCCGACAGCGGCCAGCCGGGCGTGGCGAAAGGCGGCGGCTCGAAGCTCTTCGGCTCGCCGTTCAAGTTCGCCCAGCACGGCCAGAGCGGGCAGTGGATCTCCGAGGTCTTCCCCAATGTCGCGCGGCACGCCGACGAGCTGTGCCTCCTCCGCGGCATGCACACCGACATCCCGAACCATCCGCAGGCCTTCGTGCAAATGCACACCGGCAGCGCGCAGTTCATCCGCCCCTCGATGGGCGCGTGGACGCTCTACGGCCTCGGCACGGAAAACGAAAACCTCCCCGGCTTCGTGACCATCGCGCCGCCGGTGCAGTTCGGCGCGCAGAACTACGGCAGCGCCTTTCTCCCCGCCGTCTATCAGGGCACGCGCATCGGCGAGCAGCGCGGCGACGGCGGCACCGCGACCATGGCCAATCTGCGCAACAGCAGCCTCTCGCCCGCCGCCCAGCGCCAGCAGCTCGATCTCGTCCAGGCCATGAACCGCGACCTGCTCGCCAACAAGGCCGGCAACCGCGAAGTCGAGGGCGTCATCGAGTCCTACGAACTCGCCTTTCGCATGCAGACCGAAGTGCCCAAGGTCATGGACCTTTCCACCGAGTCCGCCGCCACGCTGAAGCTCTATGGCATCGGCGAAGGCGCGACCAACACCTTTGGCCGCCAGTGCCTCATGGCCCGGCGCTTCGCCGCCGCCGGGGTGCGCTACATCGAGGTCTGCCACGCCGGCTGGGATCAGCACCAGAACCTCAGCGCCAAGCTCCGCGCGAACTGCGCGGCCACCGACCAGCCCATCGCCGCGCTGCTCACGGACTTGAAAGCCCACGGCCTGCTCGACGACACGCTGGTCATCTGGGGCGGCGAGTTTGGCCGCACGCCCGACAGCCGCAAACCCGATGGCCGCGACCACAACGCCAAGGGTTACACCATGTGGATGGCCGGCGGCGGCGCCCGCGGCGGCCTCAGCTACGGCGCCACCGACGACTACGGCTACAAGGCCGTGGAAAACCCCGTCCACATCCACGACCTCCACGCCACCATCCTCGCCCTCCTCGGCCTCGACCACGAGAAGCTCACCTTCCGCTACGCCGGCCGCGACTTCCGACTGACCGATGTGCATGGGAAAGTGGTGAAGGCGGTCATGGCGTAGGCGTCGCACCGGCGCGACAGCGTTTTGTAGTGCGCCAGTGCTCTGGCGCTTTCGGTGCGCGCGGCTCCAGCTCACGACCCCGCGCTGCCTGCGCACATCCTCCGAAAGCGGCGGAGCACCGCCGCACTACAAAACCTCGCGGCTCGCGCGGGGTGCCATGCAAAAACCGCCTCTCCGGCGCGGAACTGCCCCGCAAAAAAACCGCCCGCCACCGGTGAGGGCGACGGGCGGTTGGAAGATCAAAGCCCGCTTACAGGCCTTTGCTGACGATGTATTTCACAAGGTCCACGCAGCGGTTGCTGTAGCCCCACTCGTTGTCATACCAGCTCACGAGTTTGAAAAACTTGCTGTTCAGTTCGAGACCGCTGCCGGCGTCGAAGATGGACGAGCGCGCATCGTGGATGAAGTCGCTGCTGACCACCTCGTCGGCGGTGTAGCCGAGGATGCCCGCCATGTAAGTCTCGCTCGCCTTTTTCAGCGCGGCGCAAATCTCCGCGTAGCTGGTCTCCTTCACGGTCTTCACCGTGAGATCCACGACGGAAACCGTGGGCGTGGGGACGCGGAAGGACATGCCGGTGAGCTTGCCTGCGACCGCCGGAATGACGAGGCCCACGGCCCTGGCCGCGCCGGTGGTCGAGGGGATGATGTTAATCGCCGCCGAGCGTCCGCCTTTCCAGTCCTTCTTGCTCGGGCCGTCCACGGTTTTCTGCGTGGCGGTGTAGCTGTGGATGGTCGTCATCAGACCTTCCTCGATGCCGAAGCCTTCCTTGAGCAGCACATGCACGACGGGAGCGAGGCAGTTCGTGGTGCAGCTCGCGTTCGAGATGATGTGGTGCCTGGCCGCGTCGTATTTCTCGTGGTTCACACCCATGACGATGGTGATGTCCTCGTTCTTCCCCGGAGCGGAGATGATGACTTTTTTCGCGCCCGCCGTGATGTGGCCCCGGGCCTTTTCGGCCTCGGTGAAAAGTCCGGTCGATTCGATGACGATGTCCACCCCGAGCGCCTTCCACGGCAGCGCCGCCGGGCCTTCCTTCACCGCGAGGCATTTGATCTCGTGCCCGTCCACCACGAGGACATCGTCCTCCGCCACGTCGGGCGACGACTTCTTGCTATAAACTTCCTCCTTCGCCCGGCCCTGCGTGGAATCGTATTTCACGAGGTAGGCGAGGTTGTCCGCCGGCACGAGGTCATTGACGGCGACGACGTCGATCTCCTTGCCCAATAATCCCTGGTCGCAGATGGCGCGAAACACGAGGCGTCCGATGCGTCCGAATCCGTTAATGCCGATTTTGATCATGATGTATTTGCTGTGGTTGTGGTTGGTTGGTGCGTGCGAAAAAAAACGGGCGTCACTCAAACGGGGAGCACCGGGAGCGTCAAGGAATCATCGGGACGAATTGCGACGCCGCCCCGGCGGCACTCCGCCGGTTTTCCGCGCGGCGTCTTTCCGAGGCTTTTCGGCGGGCCGGCCCGCGCGGAATGAGACCGGGTGTGATTAAATGTGGTGCCGCGAAGTCTGTGGTCCCGGAGGGACAGCGGAAATTAGCCGGTGGCGTCAGCCACCGGAACCGCACGCCGAGCGGACCCGCCCCGGAGGGGCGGTGGAACGGTCGCGGCGGTTGAATTCCAACGCCACTGCCGGGGCGGATTCTTTTTTTTCTGCGATCCGGTGGCTGACGCCGCCGGCTAATTTCCATCGTCCCTCCGGGACACGTCGCGCATCCCGCATTGCACCACTTTTAATCACACCCAATGAGACCGCGCGGGCGCATCCGTGCTTGCGACATGCGGCGCGGGCTGTTTGAA
>JAYWEB010000265.1:0-1504 GCA_043779575.1 Chthoniobacter sp.
ATCGGCCGGCCCATCGACGAAATCGCGCTGAACAAGGCGCTCTTCGACCAGGAAGGCGTCGAACTCGTCGGGGTGATCCTGAACAAGGTTCTGCCGGAGAAATTCGAATACGTGCGCGACTTCGCCCGGCGCGGCTTTGAACGGCTCGGCATCGATCTGCTCGGCGCGATTCCCGAGGAGCCGATCCTTTCGAACGCCACGCTCGGGCAGATCGCCAAGACGACCCGCGGCACTTTTCTCAACGGCAAAAACCGCGCCCGCCGCCGCGTGCAAAAAGTCATCATCGGCGCCATGAACTCCGGCCACGCCATGCAGTATTTCAAGCCCGGCACGCTCATCATCACCCCCGGCGACCGCGAGGACGTGATCCTCGCCGCGCTCTCCGCGAGCACCCTCAGCGAGCACGACGGCCAGAGCATCGCTGGCCTCGTCCTCTGCGGCGATCTCCAGCCCAGCTCGCCCATCCTCGAGCTGCTCCAGCACTCCGAAGTCCCCGCCATCGCCACCCCGCTCGACAGCTACTCCGTGGCCAGCGGCATCCACTCCATGACCGTGAAAACGCTCCCCGGCGACGTCGAGAAAATCGACAAAATCCAGTCGCTCGTGGAGCGCTACGTCGAAGTGGACCGGCTGCTGGGGAAGCTGTGAAAGGCGAGCGTGCTCGGGTGGGCGGCGGCGGTCTGGTGAAATGTGCGCCATGCTCCGCACCGCCTCCGCCCACATTACATTCAGGATTGCGCCCGCCTTCGCCCGCCGGGAATTCCGTTCAGAATGACGGCGTGGGCGATGTTTCGTCCCGCTTCAGCGCGGCAGTTCCGCCGTGTTGAACGGCGACGCCGGGAAGCCCTCGCGGTTGCCCAGATTGGGCCGCGCCAGTTGATCCCAGCCGAAGCGCACCTGCACCGGCGCGGGCACCGCCTCGGCGGACACGACTACGCGCTCGCCTTCTATCGTCGCCTTGGCGGGGACAAACTTCCCGTCCTCCCCCGCGATCTCGAAATGCGTGAGGTCCAGGTCATCGCTCGCATCGAGACCCGTGCCGACATGATCGAAGGAAAGCGCGATTTTTCCGCCGTCGATCTTCATGCCTTGGTAGAGCGGACCCGAGCAGACGTATTCCTTTTTTCCGTAGGTTTTCACCAGCACGTCACGCTTTTCCCCGGCTCCGCCCAGCCCCAGATGGGCACCGGCACGTCGCGCTGCAAGACCATGTCGCTGCCGATGACCCGCGGCAGCCGCACCACGGCGTCGGCGCAGGCGGCGGTGAAAAATGTGAGCGCGGCGGTCAACCGGCGGCGGAGAAGGTTCGGGTTCATGGGTGAATGGGAATGAGTCGTGGCTAGTGCGAGGTTCGGTTCGGGTTGTCGCGGGATTAGCCTATAAACGGCGATAGGAGGGAATCACGGAGGGGCTTGCCTAGAACAAGAGGGGACCAGTATGGATAAAGTGCTCAAAGAGAATGAAAAACAGATATGTCAAAGGTGCGAAGATTTCCGAGGCTAAA
>JAYWEB010000266.1:0-9707 GCA_043779575.1 Chthoniobacter sp.
AAGCACGCCGAGCAGGGCGCGGGCGACCAGGGCATCATGTTTGGCTACGCGAGCGATGAGACGCCGGAGCTGATGCCCGCGCCGATCATGTTCGCGCACCGCCTCGGGCGGAAGCTGACGGAGATTCGCAAAGCGGGTAAAGCGGCGAAGTGGCTGCGGCCGGATGCGAAGTCGCAGGTGTCCGTCGAGTATGTGGACGGCAAGCCAGTGCGCATCACGAACGTCGTTATTTCCACGCAGCACGCGGCCGACGCCGAGCACGCGGAGATCGAGAAATTTTGCATCGAGAAAGTCATCAAGGCCGTGCTGCCCAAAGGCATGCTGACCAAGGACACGGAGTATCTCATCAACCCGACCGGCAAGTTCGTCGTCGGCGGGCCGCAGGGCGACACCGGTCTGACCGGGCGCAAGATCATCGTCGATACTTACGGCGGCATGGGTCGGCATGGTGGCGGCGCTTTCTCCGGAAAGGACCCATCGAAGGTCGATCGCAGCGCCGCTTACATGGGTCGCTGGGTGGCAAAGAACGTCGTCGCCGCCGGCCTCGCCGCGCGCTGCGAAGTGCAATTTGCCTACGCCATCGGGCATCCGGAGCCGGTCAGCGTGCATATCGATGCCTTCGACACTGGCACCCTGTCCGATGAGTCGATCCTCGCTGCGGTGCTCAAGGTCTTCAGCTTCAAGCCGGCGGACATCGTGCAGCAGCTCAACCTGCTCCGTCCCATCTACTCGAAGACGACGAACTACGGTCACTTCGGCAAGGACGACAAAGACCTGACGTGGGAAACCACGGACAAGGCCGCGGCCCTGAAGAAGGTGGCTAAGTAGCCGCGACTTGGGCCCGGCGATTTTCCGGCGCCCGCCGTCCACGGCGAAATACCTGAAAGAGACGCTTCCCTCGTTCCCAAAGTTAGCGTAGCGCTTTGGGAACGCCCGTCCCGGCAAGACTCCGTCTCCCCTCCCGGCGCTCGACGACCTCGCACGCGCTCCCGCTACTCACCATCCCACCACCGAAACGGAGTTTCGCCTCCCGCGTCCGTTCCCAAAGCGCTGCGCTAACTTTGGGAACGAGAGGGGAAAATGACGACCCGCCTTGCGCCGAGGCAAAGCCGGTGGAGAGTTTTCAAATTCGCTCTCGCTGAAGGTAGATCCGCTTTTTTCCAAAGTCAGTCTGCATAAGATCATAGCAGACTCGCTTTTCCAAAAAAGGAACCAGCTTTCCGGCAAAGCGTGTTGTATCTTTCATCCGATTTGTACGAATTGAAAGAGTGTTTACGGCAGTCTCCTCTGAGCAGATGCAGGAGATGCTGGGCATGGGGCGAGGGTTTCATGGCCACGGCGAAAAAAAACGCCACGGACGCAGTCAATCGCGACATCCAATAACGCGACAGCGTAAAGCACAAGGAAAGGTTCCAAGAAGACCCGGAAACGCCCCCGGTTGCTTCCGGTGAGGGCGAGAATGAAAACCATGAACAAGATAGCTCCAAGCCAAAGGTAGTAGTAATTTGCGGCACGTCTCTCGCGCAACGCGAGTGCAAGCAGCCCTAATATGGCGGTGATATATAGGACGGGTATTCCGGGGATGGGGGCCGAGTCCTCAAGCGGCATATCAGGAAGCCGGAAGGCGGCGGCAAGGCGTTGAAAATCAGCACAGTACTGGCTCAACCAGTCGGGGTCGAAGGGATGGTAGGTCTGGCGCAAATACGCGGCCAGCTCGGCTTTAGAATGAAGGTCTTTCCCCAGCACCAGTTTGGTGAAGACATGGGCCCGGCTAGCTGCATGGATCACGTCGTCAGGGTCGGCGCTCCTCCCAAGAAAGGAGTTGTATTGCTTGTGATAAAGCAAAGTGGGTCCAAAGTCTTCAGCAACGGGGTCCTCCAAACCAAAGCGAAATTTCACCAAGGCCAAAGCGGGCACGCGGGACCAGCTTTTGGAGCAGGATTCAACGGCCATCTTGCTGCACAACGCATCGACTTCCCGCAGCCTGGCGGGCGCGTGTTTTTGCCGTAGGTAGCTGCGCACGAGCTCGACAATTGCTTTCCGCTCGTGGGGAATTTTCGTGGGAATAACTTTCCACCGCTCACGAAGCCCGTCGAAATACGCTTTGTTTGACTCGGCAAACCCCGGTGCGGCGCGCAGATGCTCGGGCGTCAAATGGGCTACATTGGAGTAAAGGAGGCTGCCGCCTTGGTGAGTCCTGTTGAGTGCAAAGCAGAGGGCCGTAAAAAGCAACATTCCCACAACTGCAAAACCACACCTCCTCTTATCTGGCCAATAGCCTCTCGCGAGCAGCATTGTCCCGAATAGGCACCACAGTTTCCCCTCGGGGCGCGCCGCGGCCGTAAAAAAGAGGCAGGCCACGAATGCGCTTCTGCTCAGTGGCGTAGGGTACCGATAAACCAAAAGCCCTGTCAGGGCGGTCGCGGTGACTAGGAAAACATAAAGAAACTCCGGCAGACACAAATGCTCATACCAAAGAAATACCGGATCGATGGCGGTCAGTATGGTGACGGGAATAATGAAGAGACGCCAGCGGTGGTAAGAATGCGCCACCAACAGACCGACAAGCACAATTAGAACCAGACCTAGGGTATGCTGGAGGATAGCGATAGTCGGCAGGATCGGCACATGCGCAAAGAGCAGCGCGCCATACAGCAGCGGCGTCAATGCGGTCTTTTTTTGGTTAATCTCGTAGGAACCGTCGGTTGCCAGAGAGTTATACGTCTCAAACACCGTGTAGCTGTCGCCGTGATAGAACGCATTGGGCATGCGCGCAACCAGGATGCCCCGGAGCAGTAAACCGAGCGCGAGCGCTGGCAGGCACCAGTATAAAACCTGCCGGAGAAGGGGAGATCGGAGGCAGCGGGCGGCTTCCGACTTCAGCGCGCCGAAAATTTTTGCCTTTTCCATCGGCGCTTCAGACGCTGCCTCCTGACACAGCCGCGACCGGCTTTGGCACCTGTCTCAGCCCGGAGCTTCCGCTGCCGTGTTCGCCCGCTTCGTGGTATTCCGCGTCTTCATTCACACACCACAAGTCGAAGCGACGCTCGCCCGCGATGATGTTGTTGGCGCAGAGCATCGCGGTCATCATTGAGTGATCCTGATTGTTGTATTTGTGCATGCCGTTGCGGCCCACTAGGTGGAGTGTCGGGAAACGCAACTCCAGTTCCTGGCGAATGGCCTCCACGTCGGCTGCATAGGTGTCGTCATAGACCGGATAGGCTTTGCGCTGTCGCACGACCGAGGCATCCACGATGTCCTCCACGCTGGCCAGCCCGAGCTGGACGATTTCCTTTTTCGCCAGCTCCCGAAGCTGCTCGTCCGACAAGTTCCAAAGGCCCGTGTGCTCGAAGCAGAAATACTCCAGTCCGTAGCAGGCCATCGACGGGTCGGGCACCATCTCCGGGGACCATGATTTGAAGTTCTGGACGCGACCGACCTGCACAGCCGGATCATGCACATAAATCCAGTTGTCCGTAAAAATCGCGCGATCTTTCAGCATCAGCACGACCGTAATGAAGTCGCGATATTTCAGACGGTTCGCCGCCTCACGAGTCGAGTCGGAGACCGCCGGTTCCAGCATGTTCACCAGCTCGCGCATCGGCGTGCTGGAGATGAGATGTGCGGCCGTGGTCGTCTGCGTGCAGCCATCCTTGTCGGTCGAGGTCACCGTCCATCGCCCCGTCTGAGTGTCGTAAAAACACGCCGTTACGCTACGCCCCATCTCGATGATGCCTCCGTGCGTCTTCACCTTTGCGGCACAGGCGTCCCACATCATCCCGGGGCCGAGGCGCGGGTAGCGAAAGGAGTCGATCAGCGTTTTCACGACGGCTGATCCGGCACGCGGTTTTCTTTTCGGCAAAAGCGCGGTCAGGACCGCCGTCATCAGCGAGAGCCCCTTGATCCGCTGCGCCGCCCAGTCTGCCGAAATCTCCCGGCAGTTCATCCCCCAGACCTTCTCCGTATAGGTCTTGAAGAAGATATTGAAGAGCCGACTGCCGAACTGATTCGTGACCCAATCCTCGAAATTTCGCGGATTCTTCACCGGCCGCAGCCGCGCCACAGCATACGACAGCACGCAGCGCAGCGACTCGAAGACTCCGAGCTTTCGCAGCGCCTCAAACGCCTTTAGTGGATACGAGAAAAAGCGCCCGCGATAGAGGATGCGCGACGACCGCGGGCGCACCAGCATGTCGCAGGGCAGCAGTTCGCTCCACAGTGCCTCGACCTCCTGCGACTTCGAGAAAAAGCGATGCCCGCCGATGTCAAAGTGATAGCCGCGATAGCTTACCGTCTTCGAGATGCCGCCGACATATTGAGGATCGCGCTCTAGCACGACCACTGGTGTTCCCGCTTTGGAGAGAAGATAAGCCGCCGTGAGCCCCGCAGGCCCGGCACCAATAATTGCAACCGATGTGTCTGACATATTCGGCAGCACTGGTCGCATTTACTTCGCGGTTAGAAATTGAATGCCCGTGCAGGAGTAAGCCGCGGTTGTCGTGTTAGGGGAATTAGAACGCCGAGGCGAATACAATACAGCAATCATTCGGACATTTTCTGCTAGGAATTTGCTTTCGCGCCCGCCGTACCGTGGACGGTCAGAGCGGGGATCAGCGTCGGGGAGTGAGGAGCGGCGGAAGGATGGATTTATGATGGAAGAAGGATGAATGGGGAGTTTTACGCGGGTCTGGGAAGCAAATTTCCGGGGATTTGCGTTCGTTGTGAAATGAATGCGCTCATGGGGTTATTGCGGAGCATGGCGATCCGTTCCGCTTTGCCAAACAGTTTTTTGGCAGCGGTTTTCTTTGGGCGCGGCGCTCTCCGTGGCCTCAGTCGGACTCGATGACGAGGATGTAACTGTCTTCGAGGGGAATCTCGACGGGCTTGGCGGAGTTGGCGCGCCGGTCGAACAAGTCGAAGTCCGGTGGCGCATCGTCGTCTGGAATCCATTCGCGGATGGCCGTCCAGGGCGGTTCGATGGGCTCGAAGTTGTCGATGTCGAAGGGAGGGTCGGGTGGTGGGTGCGAGTGTTGATTCAGTCTCCTTCGCGGCTCCTTCACCCTTCCGCTCTACAGCCAGCGATTGCGCCGTCCGCCTCCGCCCCGGCGCTGCCTCGCCGACTCGGTCCTTCACTCCGGCTTGGTTCGCAAAGCCTCCCCAGCCTCCGTTCAGAAAGATAGCAGGATTTTCAAACGAAGCCAATATCCCCGAGTCCGCTGCTTGGCACCCCGGCACCGCATCTTTCCGGTTGACGGAGGCGTTTCATAACGCATCATCCCATCAAGATTGGAAGATGCGTCCGACTGCTCCGCGGCGGCGTTCTGCTTTCACAAATCTGCAAACCTTTACTTATGAGCACCACGACACTGACCACCAAATTCACCGACTTCAAAGTCGCCGACATCAAACTCGCCGACTGGGGCCGCAAGGAAATCGAGATCGCCGAGCAGGAAATGCCCGGCCTAGTTTCCATCCGCAAACAATACGCGCCGAGCCTGCCGCTCAAGGGCGTCCGCATCACCGGCTCGCTGCACATGACCATCCAGACGGCCGTGCTCATTGAGACGCTCGTCGCGCTCGGCGCGGATGTGCGCTGGGCTTCGTGCAACATTTTCTCGACGCAGGATCAGGCCGCCGCGGCCATTGCCGTCACGGGCGTACCGGTCTTTGCGTGGAAGGGTGAGAGCCTGGAGGAGTATTGGGACTGCACTTGGAAGGCGATCGTGAACAACGACGGCAAAGGCCCGCAACTCGTGGTCGATGACGGCGGCGACGTGACGCTCTTCATCCACAAAGGCTACGAACTCGAAGAAGGTGACAAGTGGGTGGATAGCGAATCCGGCTCGCACGAGGAGAAGGTCATCAAGGACTTGCTCAAGAAGGTGCATGCGGAGAACCCGTTCATCTTCCACGAGATCGTGAAGGACTGGCGCGGCGTCTCCGAGGAGACCACGACCGGCGTGCATCGTCTCTACAAGCTCCATGAGCAGGGCAAGCTGCTCATCCCGGCGTTCAACGTGAATGACTCGGTGACTAAGTCGAAGTTCGACAACCTCTACGGCTGCCGCCACTCGCTCGTCGATGGCCTCAACCGCGCGCTGGACGTGATGATCTCCGGCAAAGTCGCCGTCGTCATCGGCTATGGCGACGTGGGCAAGGGCTGCGCGCAATCGCTGCGCGGCCAGGGTGCGCGAGTCATCGTCACCGAGATCGATCCGATCAATGCGCTGCAGGCGGCGATGGAAGGCTACGAAGTCACGACCATCGAAGACACGCTGGGTCGCGGGGACATTTATGTGACGACCACGGGCAACGTGGATGTCATCACCATCGAGCACATGACGAAGATGAAAGATCAGGCGGTGATTTGTAACATCGGCCACTTCGACAACGAGATTCAGGTGGAGAAACTCGTGAACTATCCCGGCATCAAGCACACCAACATCAAGCCGCAGGTGGATAAGTACACCTTCGCTGAAGGCCAGGAAGTCTTCCTCCTCGCCGAAGGCCGCCTCGTGAACCTCGGCTGCGCCACCGGGCATCCGTCATTCGTGATGTCCAACTCATTTAGCAACCAGACACTCGCGCAGCTCGATCTCTGGAAGAACAAGGACACCTACAAGCCCGCCGTCTATGTCCTGCCCAAGAAGCTCGACGAAGAAGTCGCCCGCCTGCACCTGGCGAAGATCGGCGTGAAACTCACCGTGCTTACCGCGAAGCAGGCCGCCTATCTCGACGTGCCGGTGGACGGACCTTACAAGGCGAACCACTACCGCTACTAAGCGGAGCGCTCATCCAGCAAATTCACGAAAACCGCTGCGGGAAACCGCGGCGGTTTTCTTTTGGTCGGCACGATAAAATTGCGAGGACAGGCTCGACGCCGGAATCTCGGCAGCTTAGAAGTCCACTCACCTCATGACACTCGACGATCAATAGGAGCAATTCAGTTTCGCCTACGTGCGAGCCGTTGCGGCAGCGGTTCAGATTGCCGTGTCGGAGCCGAGCTTGGATGATGACAGCGTTGACCTGTCCTTCCGGCGGCGCGGTGGTGGAGGAGTCGTGCGTTCACCGCAGGTGGATGCGCAGGTAAAATGCACAGCGGCAGCGTCGGTGTCCGCCACACACGTCGCGTATCCGTTGAAGATCAAAAATTACGATGAACTGCGTCCGACAGATCTCCAGGTGCCGCGAATTCTCATCGTCGTTACTGTTCCGGATGACCTCGGCGACTGGTTGAAGCACTCGGAGCAGGAACTCGCGATGCGGCGATGTGGCTACTGGCTTTCGCTGCGCGGAGAACCCGGGACGACGAATACGACGAGCGTGACAGTTCAATTGCCGCGAGCAAATCAATTCACCGTCGCGGAATTGGCCGGAATCATGCAACGTATCGGAAACGGCCAGAATCCATGAAGGCGACCATCCGCGATCTCGAAACACTGCGCACCATTCGTCCGTTGGAAATGGTGTCATACCTGCGCGCGCACCAATGGCACCAAGCGGAGAAGCTCGATCGAGGTGCGTTTTGGGTAAAGGAGGATAGCGGGGAGAGTTTTGAGATTCTACTGCCGCTGGACGCTGCGCTTCGGGACTTCCCCTACCGAATTGCCGAGGCGCTGGCAACACTTGAGGAGGTCGAAAAGCGATCACAATTGGAAATTGTGGAGGACTTAGTGATGACCAACGCGGATTTGGTTCGACCACGGCTGCCGGGGGTAAATCACGTCAGTGATCTTACACTGGAACAGGGACGCATCGTATATGAGCAAGCGCGTAATCTCATGCTCGCCGCCGCTTGCGCCGCGGTCGAAAAGCGCCCACTGTTTGCGAAACGAAAACCTGAGCAGGCCATGCGTTTCTTGGAACACGCCCGGTTTGGGATGCCACAACGGGGCAGCTACATCTTGACGATTATTTCTCCGGTGAGCCCGAAGATCGCGTTGGGTAAAGACCTTCTTGGCGAGGAGATCGCCGAAGAACCATTTGAGCGGAAGACCATGCGGACGCTTGCGGAGGCAGTTCATGCGTTGGAAGCGGCATCTCGCGAAGTCGCGGCGACAAGCGAACTGGAGCCGATGAAGCTCGCGGTGAGACGGGGGGTCAGCGCGAATCTATGTGAGGCGATCATCGGCCTTCATGAAGGCAGTGGAGAGAAGGGCGTCGAGTTCGCTTTTTCATGGGCTCCGTTGCGAGACGTGCCGTCAAATGTCCCGCGGTTTGCTGCTATCACTTCGGACTTCATCTCCATCATTCGCGAAACGGCCCGTATCTTCCGGGAAACCGAAACGGTTGGTGGCATTGAAGTCTTGGGTGTGGTGAATCGGTTGGAACACCAAGGAGGGGACCACGGGCGTGTAACTATTGTCGGGTCTGCTGACGGTATTCCGCGCAGCGTCACGACGGAACTTTCCGGTCCCGATCACTCGCTGGCCGTGCGTTCCTACGAAGAGCGTATCCCGCTCACTTGCGTCGGTGAACTCACGCGTGACGGCAGATCGTGGGTGTTGCGAAACCCGCGGGAGATCGAGCTTTTGTCAGATGATGCCGCAGCGTCTCGATGAATCCATCGTCAAGGACGACACTCAGACGTGGTTGTTGGAGATGGGATAAGCGGTCGGGCATGGGGCACACTTGGCTTCAGATTAACCGGTGCGGAGGGGGATTTTGACCCAGTGGACAGGATGGACTCGGAAGGCGGGAACTCACCCGATGGAACTGGAAGCGCTCCTCCCGCAGCACGGCGGTTACCGGAGGCTCAAGAGCTTTCAGATCGCGCCGCTTTGCTACGATGTGACGGTGCGGTTTTGTGACCGCTCTCGGCGTCTGGCGCGGGGCGCTTTTTTCCCTCG
The DNA here is from genome assembly GCA_043779575.1 of Chthoniobacter sp. Classification (GTDB taxonomy): domain Bacteria; phylum Verrucomicrobiota; class Verrucomicrobiia; order Chthoniobacterales; family Chthoniobacteraceae; genus Chthoniobacter. Next base: position 8,850 of record JAYWEB010000266.1, read on the forward strand.
CCGCAGTGGAGCTGCAACCGAAGGCCTCGGGCGCGCGGTCCGCCGCCTACCTGAGCGGGCGGGCGACCATGATGCCGGCGGTGGTGCTGAAATGGTTCAGATAGCCGCTGAGGCGCTGGTCGAGGATGACTTTGCCGGAGTTGCGCGGGGCGCTGGCGTGCATGAGGCGGAGGACACCATCCGGGGTGCGATAGGCTAGGCCCACATGGGAGGTGCCGATCATCCCGCCATCGTGCGAGCAGATGGAGATGATGTCGCCGCTCAGGAGCTGTGGCTCGATGGCCGCGACCCGGTCATTCGGGATGTAGTAAAGCGGGGTGCGGGCGAGGCGATTTTCCATGGCGGCGATCCCGGCGAAAAGGTCGGGGTTGTTGCGCATGTAGCGGTAGCCTTTCCAGGCCCGCTGCATTTCTATGGCGGCATGAGGGCCGCGGACGCCGCCGAGTTCGCGGGTGAGGTCGCGCACGAGGCCGCGGCGCTCGTTGTCCTGCGCCCAGTCTTCGAGGTAGTGCAGGCGCGAAAGGTAGCCGGTGCATTTGCCGCCGCGGTAGCGGTCGAGTTCGATGTATTTGAGCATCGTCTGCGGCGTCCAGGCTTCGCGCGGCTCGTCGAGCATGCGGGCAAAGGCGAGCGACACCTCAAAGAACGTCCAGCAGTCGAGGCCGAGAAAATTGACGGAGGGTGCCTCGATGCGGTCATCGATCTCGAGGGTGAAGCCCCGGTAGGGTGTGCCGGCGAGGGCGCGACCGATGACGGCCACGCGCTGACCGATGGGCAAGCCGACGGCGGGCGTGGCGCGAGCGACGAGCGCGTCGAAGCGGTCGCGTCCGATGAGGACGGTGCTGAACGGCAGGCCGT
>JAYWEB010000267.1:0-9693 GCA_043779575.1 Chthoniobacter sp.
GAGGCGTACGGGCGTGCCGGTGCCGGCGTAGGGGCGATCGACCAGCATGGCGACGAGTTCGTTGCGGCGCAGCGTCTGGATCATTTCGACGAAGGCGAAAGGGTGGCCGGGGCCGACGGTGATGGTCTTGATGCCGAGCCGGCGGCGGCAGGCCTCGCGCCAGCGGGTCAGCCCGGTGCTGGGTTCTTCGAGGGTGATGACGGTGAGCGGCAAACCGCGCCGCGCGAGGACGAGCCCGCCGAGTTCCCAATGCCCGAGGTGGCCGGTGACGATGATGGTGCCGCGGCCGGCAGCGCGCGCGGCGGAGAGGTTTTCCAAACCGCTCCAGCTCTCGATGAGCGCGTCGCAATGGCGGCCGGCGTCGGCTCCCGCGCAGAGGAAATAGTCGGCGAGCATGCGGCTGAAATTGGCGACGTTTTCCACGCAGAGCGCGTCGAGCGCCGCGCCGGTGAGGCCGGTGACGAGTTGGAGATTCGCGCGGAGCGCAGCCTGCGCGTCCGCTTTGCGCCGATAGGCCGTCCGCCCGACAAAGGCCGCCAGTGCTTGCGCGGCGGGGCGCGGGAGGAGATGCGCGAGGGCGAAGGCGGCCTTGAAAGCGGCGAGGGTGTAGAGCGCGTTTTTCACTTCGCCCCCCGCCACGCGCACGCCGGCAGGACGAAAAACAGCGTCGCAAACAGGCAGCACGCCACGCCGGTGGCGCAGACGATGCCGAGCCCTTGCAGCGCGGGATTCTGCGCCAGCGCGAGCGAGGCGAAGCCCGCCGTGGTGGTCAGGCCGCTGAGGAGCACGGGCTTCACGACATTGCCGACGGACCGCTGGACACCCGTGCCGGCGCGCATGGCTCCGACGACGTAGATGCCGTAATCAACGCCGATGCCGAGCACGAGCGGGAAGGCCAGGACGTTGAAAAGATTCAGCGCGACGCCGCAGAGTTTCAGCGCGGCGAGCATCGCGCCGAACGAGAGCGCGAGGCTGACCATGAGCACCGCGATGGGCCAGGCCCGGCGGTAGAGCAGGGCGAGCAGGACGATGTTGAAAGCGATCATGATCGCGCTGAGTTCGACCATCTTGCCCTTCGCCCAGACCACGAGATCCTGGAGCGTGTAGTTCCAGCCCGAGAGGTGATACGGCACGTCGCCGGTCGTTTCCGCGAGCAGTTTTCGGAGCCGTTCCTTTTGCTCGAAAGTGGTGATCTTTTCCGCGGGGCGGACGAAGCCGGCGGTGATGTTCGGATCAGTGCCGAAGAACTGATCGACGAGAAACCACCACGTCGAACTCGCCGGCAGGCGCTGCCGCCAGTCGAGAAGCGCGCGGTCTCCGGCGCTGATTGCGGCGAGCGAGTCGAGCAGCGCGCTGGCGCCCGGCATCGGCTGCGCCCCGGCTTCCGTGAGCGTGGCGGCGAGCGCGGCGCGGGCGGCGGGCACGTCCACTTCGCGCGCGAGGACGGCGGCGTTGTTCTCGACGTTCGCCGGTGAAAGGACGAGCGCCCCGGCGAGGATGGACGTTTGCTTCAGCGCGCCGCGCTCCACGAGCTTGGCCCAGGCGGTTTGGAGCTTGGTCCAATGCTCGTGCGTTTGTTCGGCGCTGCCCGTTTCCAGCAGCACCAGCAGTTGCTCGCCGAAGCCGGAAAATTTCTCGGTGATGAGCCGCAGCGCGTGACCGGCGGAACTGTTCGGCGGTTCGAGCGTGCGCGGATTGGCATCGAAGCGCAGCGGGCAGACCGGCGACACGGCAAACGCGGTGGCGAGGAGCAGCACGAGGGTCGCCGGCAGCAGCACCCGGCGCGGCCCGGCGAAGACCCAATGCACGAACCGCTCGCCGCCCGCGTGCAGCGGATCGTGCGGCCGCGGACGCACGTCGCTCCCGATGGAGACGAAGAAGACCGACATCATCAGCGCGGCGGCGATGAGGATGCCGAAGCAGATCAGCACGCCGAGCTGCGCGAAGCCGGGGCAGCCGCTGAAGACATGGCTGAAGAACCCGGCGGCGCTCGTCAGCGCGCCAAAAATCACGCTCCGCCCCTGGCTGCGCAGCGCCGTGCCGATGGCCTCCTCGTGACTGCGGCCGGCCCCGCGTTCGATCTCGTAGATCGAGTAGAGCATCATGCCGAAATCCACGCCCAGCCCGATGAGGATCGAGCACAGCCCGATGGTGATCATGTTCAGCTCGTGGAAAACGGCGGCGCCGAGCCCCACGGCCATGACGCAGCTCAGCAGCAGCACATGCAGGATGGCGACGAGCGGACGCACGCGGCGAAAGCCGAGCCAGAAAACCACCGAGACGAGCAGCGCGGAGGTGAGCAGCGTGGTGATGACATCCGTGCGCATGGTGACCGACAGCTCGCCGACATACGCGGTGCGCCCGGTCACGAGCACTTCCGGCTTCGGCCCCTCCCAGCCCGCGAGCACGCGCCGGCGGAAGTCGTCCACCCGGCGCATCATGTCCTGCGAAGCATGCGCGCCGAGATCGCCCTGGTTGGTGACGGCGAGCACGAGGTGCGTGGTGCCGTCCGGCGAGGTGAGCGAAAAGGCCTGCTCGACGCCCGACGAGCCGAGCTGGCGAAACGCGGGCGCGAGCACGCCGAGCGGATCGACCGCGAGGCCGAAGTGTTCCTCGCGCAACGAGCCGGCCTTGAAGCGCGCGATGGATTTCGCGATGCGCTCGCGGATGGCTTCCGGCTTCAGCGCGGCGGCCGCCTGGGCAAACTCGGCGGGCGGGCAGTTCAGGAGCAATGGGAGCAGGAGCGTCTGCGCCTCGCCCATCGCGTTTTCATCGCCGAGCGGAAGCTGGTCCATCGCGCGCACGATCCACGGCTCCTTCCGCAGCGCCTCGCCGAAGTATTGCGCGAAGCCGTCGAGATCCACCGTCCCGGTTTCATCGTGCAGCGCGAAGGTCAGCGAGCGGCCCTGCGCGAATTCCTTGTTCGAGACTTTCCAGACGCGGACGGAATCGAAGTGCGCCGGAAACAGGTCCAGCACGTCCGAGTTGAACTTCACGCCAAAGGCGATGACCAGCCCGCAAACCACCAGCAGCCCAAGCGCGAAGGCATGCACGCGCCCAGGCCGGTGGGCGAGAAAACGGGCGAGGGTCTGGCCGGAGATCATGGGCGGAAGACAGGCGGCGCGGGACGCAACCAAACACAACCGTCATCCTGAACGGAGCCTTTGGAGGCTTTGCGACAAAGGCGGAGTGAAGGATCGCTGACTGAAACGCGGGCGGAGGCGGCGGGAGTGATCGCGCGTCGCTGCTCCCACCGCCTTCGCCCATTTAGAGTCAGGATTGCGCCGCCCACCTTCGCCCCGGCGCTGTCTCGCAGACTCGGCTCTTCACTCCGCCACGGTCGCAGACTCCCGCGGCTCCGTTCAGGATGACGGCATTTTTTTGAGGGGCGCTGTGCGCGGGCGGCGGACGGCATCAGGCGCTCAACGGTTGAACTGAAAGACGAACTGCTGTTCGTCGGTCGGGAAGGCGATTGAGATCGAGGTGAGCTGGCCACCGACGGACTTCGCCTCGCCCCGCCAGTTTTGGTCGCCTGCCTTGATGGCCAGAGGTCGCGGATGGAGAAACGCCGCCCGCAACGCGACCCAGTTGCGCAGATGCTTCGGCGCGGCGGAGGGCGCGCCCTGCCACGAGCCGCGGGCGAGAAGCCCTTCGGCGCGCGCCGTCGCCGCGTCTTCGCGGAGCGTGAGCAGCGGGATGCCGCCGGCCTTTTGAAACTCGAGCTGAAAGTCCTGCTCACCGCGCCGCTGCACGACGACATCGCCGATGACCGCCCGCTGCGCGTCGCTGTATTTGAGCTGCCCGATGTGCGTCTTCCACGTCTGGTCCGGCGTGGCGAACTGATGCGGCGTCTGGCAGGCGGCGAGGAGCGCGCCGATGAAAAGGGAGGCGAGGAATTTCATGCGGCGGGTTCGAGCTGCGGGGCGGGAGCGGAGGCTTTCGCGTCGAGGCGCGGGCAGAGCGCGATGTGGCGCTGGAGGAAAAGCACGAGGTAGAAAAGCTGCATGCGCCACCAGATGGCGAAGCTGCTGCCGGTGTTGCCGGCGAGCACGGAGTTCACGGCGGGCGCGAGCTGGAGATGCTTGGTCGGCGTGGTGAAAACCTCGATGAACTCGGGCCGATACCACGCGGTGACGAAGCGCAGATATTTGTCCATGAGCGCGTGCAGCCCGCGCTCGTAGCGGCGGAAAAGGCGGGGCTGACGCGCGGGGTTCGCGAGGATTTCATCGAGCGCATCGGCGCACTGCTCGCCGCTGTGGATGGCGAGGAAGACGCCAGTGGAAAAGATCGGGTCGATGAAGCCGGCGGCGTCGCCCGCGAGCATCCAGCGGTCGCCGGTCAGGCGCGCGTTGCGATACGAGTAGTCGCCGGCGGAGTGGACGGGCGACACGCGCACCGCCGCGGCCATGCGCTCGCGCATCACGGCGGAATCGCGGATCGCCCAGTCGAGCGCGGCCTCGGGCGATTGCCTGCGCGCCTTGAAGTCCGCGAGGTCCATGACCACGCCGATGCTCGTGCGCCGCTCATCGAGCGGGATGAGCCAGAACCAATACCCATCCGCCCGCACCAGCCGCGTGAGCGTGGCGTCGATCCCCTCGTCCCGCTGGACGTTTTCATAATGCGCGTAGCAGGAGAATTTCTTGAGATGCGCGTAGGTCGTCTTGAGCTGGAACTGCGTGCCGACGACCGCGTTCCGCCCGCTGGCGTCGATGAGGTAGCGGGCGCGGATCGTTGCGCCGTCCTTGGTCTTCAGTGTCACGCCCTCCGCGTCGCAGGCCAGTTCCTCCACGGCGGTTTCCTCGCGCACTTCCGCGCCGGTCTCGCGGGCGCGGTCGAGGAGCATCTTGTCGAAATCCGCGCGCTCGACCTGGTAGGCGCTGTGGTGCCGCAGGCGGAAGCCGTCCTTGAAATAAAACTTCACCGCGCGCTGTCCGCAGGCCGTCGCGATTTCGCCGCCGTGCTTCGGCATCGCGCCGGCGTCGAGCCGCGCGCGGATGCCCAGCCGGTCAAACGCCGTGAGCGAATAGGGGAGCAGCGACTCCCCGATGTGAAACCGCGGAAATTTCTCCCGCTCCAGTACGATCACGCGCCGCCCTTTCTGCGCGAGCAGCACCGCCGCCGTGCTGCCCGCCGGGCCGCCGCCGATGATGGCTACGTCGTAAAGTTTCTCCATGAGTGCGCGGGAAATTAGACAGATTCCCGGCGATGGAAAGACGCGAGATGCGGGGCGCGACCGGCCGGCCGGGCGCTACCCGCCGTTCCCGAGACACGCGGTCACGAGACACGCGGTCACGAAGCCGCGGAAGAGCGGATGCGGCTGCGTGGGCTTGGACTGGAATTCGGGGTGGAACTGACAGGCGAGATAGAACGGGTGGTCCTTGAGTTCGATGATCTCGACCAGCGTGCCGTCGGGCGAGGTGCCGCTGATGACGAAGCCCGCGGCCTCCATCTGCGCGCGGTATTTCATGTTGAACTCGTAGCGGTGCCGGTGGCGTTCGCGGATTTCGGCCTGGCCATAAACGGCGCGCGCTTTGGTGCCGTCGGCGATCTTCGTGATCCACGAGCCGAGGCGCATGGAGGCACCCTTGTCGGTCACGTCCTTTTGTTCATCGAGCAGGTCGATGACGGGGTCCACGCATTGCGGGTCAAACTCCGTGCTATTGGCCCCGGCGATCCCGCAGACGTGGCGGGCGAATTCGATGGTGGCGATCTGCATGCCGAGGCAGAGCCCGAGGAAGGGGATGCCCTGTTCGCGCGCGTATTGCGCGGCGCGGATTTTCCCCTCGATGCCGCGGTCGCCGAAGCCGCCGGGCACGAGCACGCCCGCGACTTCGTGGAGCAATTTGGAGGGGTGCGTTTCCTCCAGCGCCTCCGCCTCCACGGGCACGAGGTCGATGCCGCAGTCCACGCTCGCGGCGGCGTGCGTGAGCGATTCGTAGATGGATTTGTAGGCGTCCTGCAGCTCGATGTATTTGCCGACCACGGCGATCTGCACGCGCTTCTTCGGCTTGATGATGCGGGCGACGAATTTTTTCCAATCGGTCATGTCCGCTGGCGCGGCGGTGAGGTGGAGCTGGCGGAGCACGGTGTCGTCGAGCCGCTCTTTTTGCAGCATGAGCGGCAGTTCATAAATGGTGTGGTCCACGTCGCGCGCCTCGACCACGGCTTCGAGCGGGACGTTGCAAAAGACGGAGAGCTTGTGCCGCACGTCTTCGCCGAGCGGGTGCTCGGTGCGGCAGATGAGCACCTGCGGATGCAGGCCGATCTCGCGCAGCTTGGCGATGGATTGCTGCGAGGGCTTGGTTTTCAGCTCGCCCGCGGCCTTGATGAAAGGGACGAGCGTGACGTGCATGACGATGGCATTGCCGGGCCCGACCTCCTGGATGAACTGCCGGATGGCTTCGAGAAACGGCAGCCCCTCGATGTCGCCGGTGGTGCCGCCGATCTCGGTGATGACGATGTCGCAGGCCTGGTCTTTGCTGAGCGTGCGCAGGCGTTCTTTGATCTCATCGGTGACGTGCGGGATGACCTGCACGGTCTTGCCGAGGTAGTCGCCGCGCCGCTCCTTATCGAGGACGGTTTGGTAAACCTGCCCGCTGGTGGTGTTGTTCGCGCGCGAGAGAACGCTGTGGGTGAAACGCTCGTAATGGCCGAGGTCGAGGTCGGTCTCCGCGCCGTCGTCGAGGACATAGACTTCGCCGTGCTGATACGGGCTCATGGTGCCGGGATCGACGTTGAGATAGGGGTCAAATTTCTGCATCACGACCCGGAGGCCGCGGTGTTCGAGGAGCGTGCCGAGCGAGGCCGCGGCGAGGCCCTTGCCGAGTGAGCTGACGACGCCGCCGGTGACGAAGATGTATTTCATAGGTGAGTTTGGAAAAGTGGCAGGTCGGTTCGTAATCGTAATCCCACTTGGGGAGGCACGGCTGAGATGGGGAGGGGAAGATTACGATTACGAAGAAAGCATGCGTTCGACGAGCGCGGCGTCTTCCGGCGCATCGACGCCGATGCTGCCGCGCTTCGTGAGAAGAACCCGGATGCGCGCGCCGTTTTCGAGGGCGCGGAGTTGTTCGAGCTGCTCGCATTGTTCGAGCGCACCGGGCTTCCACTTCACAAACTGGAGCAGGCATTTCACCGAGTATCCGTAGATGCCCTGGTGCCGGTAAAACGTCGGCGGACGGCCGTCGCCGCGCACAAACGGGATCGCGCTCCGCGAGAAGTAGAGCGCGTTGGATTGGCGATCGAGCACCACTTTGACGGCGTTGGGATTGCCCGCGTCCTCGCCGCTGCCAAAGGCATTCGCCGCAGTAATCATGGCGATGCCCTTGTCCGCCGTGAGCGTTTTCGCGAGGCGAGAGATGAGGGCAGGATCAATGAGCGGCTCGTCGCCCTGCACATTGATGACGTGCGAGAAACCGTGCAGCCGCTTCGCCACTTCCGCGCAACGGTCCGTGCCGCTGCGGTGCTTCGGCGAGGTCATGGAAACCTCCGCGCCGAAAGCGAACGCCGCCTCGGCGATCCGCATGTCGTCCGTGGCCACGATGACCGCGGTGATGCCGCGCGCTTTGCCACAGCGCTCCCAGACGTGCTGGATGAGCGGCTTGCCCGCGATCTGGCAGAGCGGCTTGCCGGGAAAGCGCGTCGAGCCGTGGCGGGCGGGGATGACGACGGCGACTTTATTGGCTGGCATCCGCAGGACTTAAAATAAACGCCGCCGCGCTGGCAAAATCTTTCGCCACAAAGTCCGCGCGCCCCGCTTCCTCCCCGTGCCCGTGCCCCGTCCGCACGAGGATGGAGCGCGTCCCCGCGGCGTGCCCGCACTGCACGTCGATGGCCTTGTCGCCCACGAACCACGACCGCGCCAGGTCCAGCCCCAGATCGCGCGCCGCCTCCAGAACCATCTCCGGCGAAGGCTTCCGCCGCGGCGACTTCGCCTCCGGCGCTTCCGGGCAAAAATAAGTCGCGTCGATCAGCCCGTCACCCAGCAGCCCGAGCAGCCGCGCCTGCACCGCCTCGTAATCCGCGAGCGTGTAGTAGCCGCGCCCGATGCCGCTCTGGTTCGTCACGATGACCAGCCGGAAGCCCGCACTTTTCAGCCCGCGCAGCGCCCGCGGCACCCCCGCGATGATCCGCACCTGCTCCGGGCTGGAGCAGTAATCCGCCTCCTCCATGATCGTCCCATCGCGGTCCAGGAAAATGGCGGGTGTGAGCGGCGCTGGCATCTCCAAAGGAATCCCCGGCACCCGCGCGAAAGCAAAGTGATTTCGCTCACGCGCAACCATGCAGTTGAATGTTTTCCTGAACCCCGAACGCCGCGGTTGGAGGATGCGCGGGAGGACTTGCGACTTTGCCCTTTCCCTTTTCCCCGGCGCTTCCCACTTTTCCGGCATGGCTGCATCGCGTCAAAACATCGTCTTCATTGGTTTCATGGGCAGCGGCAAGTCGTCGGTCGGGCGGCGCGTGGCGGCGCACTTGGGGTTCGAGTTTGTGGATGCGGATGCGGTGCTGGTCGGGCGGGAGGGGCGGGAAATCGCGGAGATTTTTGCGAGCGAGGGCGAGGAGCGCTTTCGGGATTTGGAAAGCGCGGTGCTGGCCGCGCTGGCCGCGCGGAGCCGGTGCGTGATCTCGACGGGCGGCGGCGTGATTCTGCGGGAGAAAAATCGCGCGCTGCTCCGCGATCTCGGGCTCGTGGTGTGGCTGACCGCCAGCGAGGACGCGATCTTTGCGCGCGTCTCCCGCACGAACAAGCGCCCGCTCCTGCGGACCGCCGATCCGCGCGCCACGGTGACCGCACTTTTCACCGCCCGCCGCCCGCTCTACGCGGCCGCCGCGCAGTTCACGCTGGATACGACCACCTTCAGCCACGCGCAGGCGGCGGAGGCGGTGGTCGCGGAAGCGCGCCGCGTGTTTTCGTGGGACACTGCCGGGTGAAAACTGCGTTGCTCGCCCAGGCCGAAAGTCTCGGCTTCGCACTCTGCCGCATCGCACCGTGCAGCGCGCCGCCGCATGCCGCGGAGTTCCGCGCGTGGCTGGAGGACGGGCGCGCGGGGGAGATGGGGTGGCTGGAGCGCAATGCCGACCGGCGCACCGATCCGCAGCTCGTACTGCCCGGCGCGCGGAGTGTGGTGGTGCTGGCGATGAGCTATTGGCAGGGCGGGGGGAAAGGCGAAGGGCGCAAGGCGCAAGGCGATGGCGCTCCGCAAGAAATACAGCCATCGCCTTGCGCCTTGCGCCCTTCGCCTTTCCGCATCGCCCGCTATGCGTGGGGCGATGATTACCACGACATCATCGAGGCCAGGCTCCGCGTGCTCGACGCCTGGCTGACCGCGCGCGGCGGGCGGCAGCGCTGCTACGTGGATACCGGCCCGATGCTCGAGCGCGACTTCGCCGCGCTCGCCGGCGCGGGCTGGCACGGCAAGTCCACGATGCTCATCCACCCGCAGCTCGGCGCGTGGTTTTTCCTCGCGGAAATCCTCACCACCCTCGACCTCGCGCCCGACGAGCCGCTGCCCGACCGCTGCGGCAAATGCACCCGCTGCATCACCGCCTGCCCGACCGGCGCGATCACCGCGCCGCATCAGCTCGATGCGCGCCGCTGCATCTCCTACCTCACCATCGAGCTGAAAGGCAGCATCCCCGAAGACCTGCGCCCGCTCATCGGCGACCGCATCTACGGCTGCGACGACTGCGCCG
>JAYWEB010000268.1:0-3916 GCA_043779575.1 Chthoniobacter sp.
CTCGCGGGTGGGGCGTCTGGGGAAGTCAGCGAAGGCAGGATGCCTTCGCCAACGCTCGGAACGAGCGCGCTCCCCGGAGTCTGCGGCGACCCCGGAATCTGCGGTACCCCGGAGTTCCGGGCGCGGGCGCTTTCTCCCAATTCACGATCGAGACATGCACCGCGGCGGCGCCGCTCCAGACCTGCGTGGAGATGGCGTCGGTGATGACGCCGCCGTTTTCCAGGATGTAGCCGAGGCTGGCCGCGCGGCTTTCATTCTGCCGCACGGTGTTGGTGCCGACGAGGCCCGCGCGCCCGCCGGGCGGCAGCGCGTCGTGCGCGAGGCGGAACCAGTGGGTGCAGAAATCCGCCATCTTCGGCACGCCGGGGAAGCGGGCGTAGAGCCGCTGCGCGTAGTCGTGCCCGTGCTCTTTGGCGAGGTAGCGCGAGCCGAGATACGGCGGGTTGCCGATGATCGCATCCGCCTTTGGCCACGGCGTGAAGAGCGCGTCGGTGCAGACGATCTGCTGGTCGAGGTTGTCGAGCGGGAGCGGTTTTTCCGGGAGGTGCAGGCCGTCGGTTTCCCGGTCTTCGCGGCTTCGCGCAGTTCGAGTTCCTTGGCGAGCATGAGCGTGACTTTGGCCAGCTCGACGGCGAAGGGGACGACATCGAGGCCGAAGAAATTCGTGAGCGAGACGGCGCTGGCGAGGCGCTCGGTTTTCTCGCCCGCGTCGCGCAGGCGCACGAGGAGGCCGCGTTCGAGGCGCTTGATTTCGCGGAAGGCGACGAAGAGGAAATTGCCGCTGCCGCAGGCGGGATCGAGGACGCGGAAGAGCCGGAGATCGCGCAGGGTGTCGCGGAGGCGGGCGAGGTTTTTGCCGGCGGCGGCGGTGCGCTCGCGCCACGGGCGGCTGATGGTGGGGCCGACGACTTTCATGATGTCGGCCTCGCTGGTGAAGTGGGCGCCAAAGGCGTGGCGCTCGTCGCGCTTGCCGTCTGCGCCGTCCTCCATGCTGTGCTGGAAGAGGGTGCCGAAGATTTCGGGCTTCACCTGCGCCCAGTCGTGGCGGTCGGCGGCTTTAAAAAGCGTGTCGGCTTCGGTGAGCCGCAGCTCGATGGGATCGACGACTTTGAAGAGGCCGCCATTGAAGTAGCGGATGCCGGCGTAGCGTCCGCCGCGCGCTTCTTCCTCGGTGGCCATCTGGCGGAAGAGGCCGCCGAGGAGATCGTAGGAATCGGCGGGCCGCTCGACGCACTGCTCAAGCAGGTTCGTGACGAAGTTGTCCGGCAGCAGGCCGATGTCTTCGGAGACGACGGAGACGAGGAGCTGGAGGATGAAGCGCTGGGTGCGGGTGCGGTCTTCCTGGCGCGCGATGATTTTGCGGAAGACTTCGGCGAAGGCGTCGGCGGCTTTGCGGGTGACCTCGACGCGGTTATTGCCGAAGCGCACGGGCTGGGGCGTGGGGAGGAGGAAGCCGAAGGAATTGCCGGACGCGGCGAGGTCGCGCAGAAGGACGCGCTCGACGGGGTCGAAGAGCTGGGAGTTGAAGTCGTAGATCCAGAACTCGTCGAAGTTGCAGAGGATGGCGTAGGCCGGTTTGCGGGGGACGATGTGGGTCCAGTATTCGAAGAGCTGATCGTAGTGCTTTTCGAGGTTCTCGCCGCGCGATTTCATCTCGAACAGGACGCGCTCGGGCCAGACGAGATCGCCGAATTTCTTGCCGCCCTTCGCTTTCGCGCCCTCGCCTTTGATCAGCTCCAACTGCGCGGAGCCGGGCTTTTTCGCGATGCGAAACTCGAAGGTCGCGCCCGCCTCGATGACGCCGCCGTGACCCAGCGCGCGGAAGAAGTGGTCGAGAAAAGACTGCGCCTCGCTCTTCTCGTCGCCCGCGAGCGCACGGGCGAAAGTGACGAATTGCGCGAGGGAGGATTTTAGTTCAGCCGTGGCCACGGGGGCGGAGGATGCGCGGGCGGCTTCCCCACGGCAAGCTGTGTCTGGTGGCGGCGTCCGCGGAGGAAAAGGAGGAGACGCTGGCTAAGTCGGGCACGGCCCGCGCGGCACTGCCGGAGCGGGCGTTATTTCGCGGGAGGCTGGGGTGCGGCGGGAGCTGCGGCGGGAGCGGGAGCGGGTTCGGGAGCGGGTTGGCCGGGCTTGGCGGGCGGGGTGGTGCCTTCGGGTGCGGCGGGCGCTGGGTCGGTCGGAGCGGGGGCGTTTTTCTGCTCTTCGAGCGCTGTCTGGATGGCCTCCAGCGCCTTTTGCTGCGTCTCGGCTTCGGGCGTGGCGGCGGGGACGGGTGCGCTGAGGAGCCGCTGCTGGAGGCTGCTCTGGCGATCGGCTCCCTGCTTTTTCACGTAGAGGACGGACAGGCCGAGGGAGAGGGCAAAGAAGAGGAAGCCGAGCCAGCGGGTGATGGTTTGGAGCACGTTGGTGGACTGTGCGCCGAAGAGGTTGTCGGTCATGCCGCCGCCAAACGCCGCCCCGAGACCTTCGCTTTTCGGACGCTGCATGAGGACGAGCAGGACGATGAACAGCGAGACGAGGCCGTGGATCGTGAGGAGAATATTGATGACGATGACCATAATTGGGGCGCGGACTATGGTGGAAAGGTTTCGACCTGTAAAATGGAAGTTTGCGCCCTACTTCCCGCCGGGCAGCAGCCCACCCGGCAGCAGCCCCGGCAGCAGGTTGAGGCCGTCTTTGATCACGTCGGGCAGTTTTTTGAGCGGGTCTTTCACGACCTCGCTGACCTTTTCGATCACGGTGTCGCCGAGCGCCTGGGCGAGCCGGGCGGTGAGGTCTTCGTTCGGGCTGCTGACGGGGCCGGTGAGGCGCATGGCGGTCCAGACGTAGCCGCCGCGGGATTCGAGGAAGACTTTCTCCTGCGAGCCGGGGATGAGGGTGAGGCTGTTGGGGGTGACGCCGACTTGGAAGGTGCCGTCGATCTGCGCGTTCTCGATGGTGAAGTCGCCCTCGATGCGGATGAGCCCCTCGGACTCCGCGAGGAATTTCGTGACGCGCAGCTTTTTGCCGGCCTGCCGGAAGTCCGCGGAGCAACGGCTGAGATTGAACCGGCGAAACTGCTCGTAGCGGGTGAAAAGCGCGATTTTGTCGAGCACGGGGAGTGCGGTCAGTTCGCCGCGCGCGAGACTGAGCGAGCCGGCGATTTCGGGGCCGGCGGCGGGCAGGGGGAGGGGACTGCGGATGCTCAGGTCGCCGGAGAGCTGGCCTTTGAGCCGCACGCGCCAGTCTTCGGAGAGGAAAGGTGTGAGCTGGACCTCCGTGATCGCCACCTGGAGGTCGAGGCGCTCGGCGAAGTTGATCTCGCCGGTCGCTTTCACCGAGCCGCTCCCGCCCTGGCGAAACTCGGCGCTGTTGATGAAAAGCGACGGCGCGCGGTAGCGGAGGGCGAGCGCCTGCACGTCGAGTTCCGGCAGGCCGGCCTGCTCGATTTTGCCGCCCTGCCCGGCGATTTTCCACGCGTTGCCTTCCGGGGTGGCGGTGATGACGCTGTGGCGCAGGGCGCCGCCGGCCCACGCGAGATTGGTATCGCGGACGACGGCGGAGGCGATCTCCACGCGGTTCGGCAGCCAGCCGCCGGAGGGGTTGGCCGGGGCGCTCGTCGGCGCGGCGGCGGGCGGGGCTTCGGGCAGTTCGGCGCGCGGGCCGGTGAGGTCCAGCGTCAGGCGCTGCACCTCGACTTGCTCGACCTGCCAGACTTTTTCAAAGAACCGCCGCAGGCTGATCTCCGCGCGCAACTGGTCCAGCCCGAGCGCGGCGAACGGCGCATCCTTGCCACCCTGCGCTTTGATGTTCTCGGTGAAAATGTTTGAGCCGCTGAACTGCAGCGGGGTGATCTCGCAATCGGCCTGCACGGCCTCCCCGGATTTTTGGGCGAGCAGTTTCCGAAAGCCGTCGCTCCGCAGATACGAGTTGATCG
>JAYWEB010000269.1:0-3912 GCA_043779575.1 Chthoniobacter sp.
GGGCTGCTCGCCGCGCTCTGCTACCGCGAGTTTGCGCGCGCGACCGGACTCTTCCGCCAGCACCTCGTCAGCGCCACGGTCGGGCTCGGCGGGCTGCTCATCACCTTCGCCATTGCCGACCACTGGTATGGGCTTTTCGTGGCGCTCGGCTCCCTCACCACCTCCGCCATCGTCATCTTCTCGCTCTTTGCCGATCAGCCGAAAGGCTACATCCAGCGGGTCGCGCTCGGCATCCTCGCGTTCGTGCTTTTCGGCCTCTGCCTCGGACACTTTTCCTACCTCGCCAATGACCGCCTCGGCCCCCCGCTCCAGCTCGCCATCCTCGTCTGTATCGAGCTGAACGACATCTTCGCCTACTGCACCGGCAAAGCCTTTGGCCGCCGCAAACTTTCGCCCAACACCAGCCCGAACAAAACCCTCGGCGGCGCGCTCGGCGCCCTCGTCCTCACCTCCGCGCTCTTCGCCACGCTCGCCCATTTCATTTTCAAAAACACGGTGCTCGACCACCCCGGCCACCTCCTCGCGCTCGGCGCGCTGCTCTCGCTCACCGGCCAGTGGGGCGACCTCGTCATGTCCAGCATCAAGCGCGACCTCGGCATCAAGGACATGGCCGCGACCATCCCCGGCCACGGCGGCCTGCTCGACCGTTTCGACAGCCTGATCTTTGTCGGCCCCGCGATGTTTCACTACATCGGCTACTTCCTCGGCATCGGGCTGGATCAGCCGGTGCGCGTCTTCAGCGGGCAGTGACGGGTTTTGGAGAATATGACGGTCATGCGGGCGCCGCGCTGGGTGTGCGAAGCCCCCCAGCGGTCATCCTGAGCGGAGCGGAGGCTTTGCGGAGCGCAGTCGAAGGACCTCTACCTCCCGGCGGGGGCGAAGGTGGTGGCTGGGGGGAATGACGAATGACGAATGACGAGTTGCCAAAGCTTCGCCGCAGATTTCGACCTTCGAGCTTTGTCATTCGCCATTCGTCATTTCCTCTCCCACCGCCTCCGCCCGCGAAGAGTTAGAGGTCCTTCGACTCCGTTCCGCCCCACCTTCGCCCGCACGGAACTCCGCTCAGGATGACGGCATGGCGCGGTGCCATCAATCTACAGACGGTATCCGCCAGACGATCGACGGGTCGGGTGCAAAATCGGGAATGAATCGAGATTCTGGAACCGACTCCTTGCTCCATTCTAGATCCACTTTGTCCCGTCTAATACGACCCTACTGAAGTCTGGGTGGTCGAACCTACAATTAGTGAACATCGAATTGGCAAGCGAACCGGAACCGAACTTCGTGCCGATGAAACTACAATCTGTGAATTGACAGCAGTAAAATGCACTCTTCCGCAGATTTGCCCTATCAAAGCAACAACCAGTGAACCCGGCTTGACTAGATCGAACCATGGACAAGTTAGCTCCCGTAAATTGGCAGTTACTGAAAGTTCCGAGCATCACCGAGTTCCTCAAATCAGCACCGCTAAAGTCACAGAGATCGAAGCTATTGCCATGAGTTCCCTCCAAAGTTGCCCCGACGAAGCGACACCTTTTGACAGTGGACGCGAACTGCCCTCTGCCAAGAAGGACACAGAACGAGAGGTCAAGTTGCTCCAATATCAACTTATGCAATGACTCATTGATCGCGAAGCCACGGAAATCCATGAATCCTGCTTCTGTTCTGCCAAACGGACTCTCTTGATCTGAGGACGCCAAAATTCGTCTGAGAGAAAGAGTTGGATGCTCCTTCCAACGTTTGTGCATATCTAGAATTCGGTTCTTTGACAACATTCTTTGTGCCCTTACGGAAGCGTTATGTTAATAAGCCAAGAAACCTCAGATGGAGTGCCATACTTGAATATCTCCGAGGCGGATCCTTCTGTGGTCCAAAATGGAAGGTGGAATGGGTCGGTTCTAGAAATTCGCTCTCTTTCATCGGCAACTCAGCACCCTCTTTTCATACCCCTGCACCTCCGTCAGCCAAGCCTCACCCACAGGCACACCCATCCGATCACAGTAATGATCCCACACCGCGCCAAAGGGTAGTGTCTTCATTTCCTCCATGAGGGCGAGGCGGGTGGTGTAGTCGCCGGTTAGCTCGGCTTGTTTGAGGCGGGCGATGGGTGCGGTGAGGGCGAGGAGGAGGGCTTTGAGCATGTTGCGGGTGCCGATGACCCAGGCGGCGACGCGGTTGATGCTGGCGTCGAAGTAATCGAGCCCGATATGGGTGCGCCCGAGGTAGCCGCCCCAGACGATCTCCTGGGCGATGGCTTGGAGGCTGTCGGTGAGGGTGACGACGTGGTCGCTGTCCCAGCGGACGCCGCGGCTGACGTGGAGGGCGATCTCGGGGAGGAAGGTGAGGACGGAGGAGATCTTGTCGGAGATGCACTCGGTGGGGTGGTAATGGCCGGCGTCGAGGGTGAGGAGGGTGCCGCGGCTGACGGCGTAGGCGAGGTAGAACTCGTGGGAGCCGGCGGTGTAGCTTTCCGCGCCGAGGCCGAAGAGCTTGGGCTCGACGGAATCGAGGTTGTGTTTCCGGTCGATCTTTGGCTGGAAGATGGCGTCGAGGGATGCGGCGAGGCGCTCGCGCGGGGCGCGGCGGTCGGCGGGTGTGTCCTTCATGCCGTCGGGAATCCAGACGTTGGTCAGGCAGGTCTTGCCGAGGGCTTTGCCGATGGCTGCGCCGATCTCGCGGCAGCGGATGCCGTGCTCGATCCAAAAGCGGCGGATGGCTTGGTCCGGCGAGGTGAGGGTGCAGCCACCCACGACCTTCGGATGGGAGAAGTAGGTGGGGTTGAGGTCGAGGCCGATCTTGAGGCTTTTGGCCCAGGCGATCCAGGTCTTGAAATGCTCCGCGCCGAGGGCATCGCGGTCCACACGCCGGCCGCCGGTCTCGGCGTAGCAGGCGTGGAGGTTGAAACGATGGGTGCCGGGGATGAGCGCGATGGCTTGCTCGAAATCGGCGCGCAACTCGTCGGGCGTGCGGGCGCGGCCGGGGTGGTTGCCGGTGACGGCCAGGCCGTCGCCCAGCGCGGCGCCGGAGTTTTCAAAACCGCGCACGTCATCGCCCTGCCAGCAGTGCATGGAGATGGCGACGGTGGCGAGTTGCTTGACGGCGGCTTCGACGTTCACGCCGTGCTCGGCATAGCGCTCGCAGGCGAGGCGGTAGGCGGTTTCGATTTTTTTGGTGGTCATGGTTTTGGGAAAGGGCGGGATGGTGAACCCGAACGCCGATGAATTTTATGTCAGAAAAATTGGTGTCAGGAAAATGAAGACTTAGAAAATTTTCCTGACACCAATCTTCCTGACAAAGCCTGGATGGCAGCACCAAAGGTGCGACCCATGCCAGCCCAGGGCAAAGCGAGGCACGAGCGACGCCCTGGGTGGCGAAACAAAAACGGACCAGCCCCAACGGGGCAGCACCAATCCCAGCGAACCGTTGTTTCGCCCCGTTGGGGCTTGGTTCCTTCTCTTCTGCAACCCAGGGCGGCGCTCGTGCCTCGCTTTGCCCTGGGCTGGCTTGTCATGGGCCTTTGGCCCTCCAGCGCGGCGCTCGGGATGAAAAGACGCGTGCGTTTTTTTCACCGCAGGGCGGCGAAGAGCTGGCTGGCGAGGTAGAGGAGGCCGGCGAAGAAGCCGAGGATGAGCAGCCCCACGCCGCCGAGCAGGGCGACGAGAAACAGCCAGTCGCCGCGCGAAGTGGCTCGGGCGGTGCCGGCGTGCTGGCGGAGGAGTTCGTGGTTGCGCGTGTTGGAGCGGAAGAAGATCGAGAGCGCGTCGCCGACCACGGGCACGGCGTCGAGGCCGGCGTTGAGGAGGACGTTCAGGGCCATGCGCGCGAGCACCACCTTGGGCACGCGGAGGCGCGCACTCAGCGCCACGAGCACGAGCGAGACGGCGGCGGAGGCCGCGGGGCCGAACCCCGGCA
>JAYWEB010000270.1:0-3906 GCA_043779575.1 Chthoniobacter sp.
CGAGACGTTCGGCGGGATGTGGGCGTCCATGCCCATCTTCTTCGCGAAATCCGGCTTGGCTTGGTATTCGTCGAGCGTCG
Source organism: Chthoniobacter sp. (assembly GCA_043779575.1). GTDB lineage: Bacteria > Verrucomicrobiota > Verrucomicrobiia > Chthoniobacterales > Chthoniobacteraceae > Chthoniobacter. The sequence continues at coordinate 81 of JAYWEB010000270.1, forward strand.
CCTCGCGGGTGAGATCGCCGCCGCGGCCTTCGAGCGCCCAGTGCTCCTGGGTGAGCGCGAGCTTGTAGGATTTGCCGGTCGCTTTCGCCGTCGCGCCAGTCACGAAGTAAGGGCTGGCGGAAGTCCGCAGCGGGTAGGCGTTGAAGCCGGTGTCGCGACCAACCCGACCGACGACCGAGCGACCGTAGCCGAGCGCGATGGAGATCGAGCCGTCCGCGTGGCCGGGGGCGAGGATCGCCGCCGCCGTTAGCTTGCTCTTGCCGACGGTGATTTCGATCAGGCCGTCATCTTCGACGCCGAGTTTTTTCGCCGTCGCCGGGCTGATCATCGCCGCGTTGTCCCAGGTGATTTTCGTGATCGGATCGGGGATTTCCTGGAGCCAGCCGTTGTTGGCGAAACGTCCGTCATCCACTTTCGCGCAGCCGGTGAAGACGATCTCGTAAGCGCCCTCGGCGAGCGCCGGGAGGGAAAACTTGTCGGCCACCAGCGCCGCCGCCGCTGTGCCGTTGAAAGTGAGCGCCTCCGGTTTCGCCGCGCTGTCCGCGAGGAAACCATCGTGCAAAAACTTCGCCCACGCGCTGACAAACTCCGCCGGCTTGGCGATCGCCTTGAAAGTTTCCTGAACCAACTCCGGCCCCGTCGGCTTGGCCAGGCCGGCGAACTTCGCCAGCAGGTCCAGCTCACTCCATCCGCCGAAGAGCGGGAGGATCATCGGCTGCACCGACAGGTAGCTGTCGTCCGCCGCCAGACCGTCGCCCCAGCTTTCGAGATAGTGCGTGAGCGGCGCGTTCCAGTGCGCGTGCGCCGAGGTTTCGTCCTCGTAATAGCCGAGCCGCACCACCGTCGGCACCGACTTCTGCAACTCCACCCAGTTCAGGTCCGCGGGCGCATTGTAAACCGGGTTGCCGCCGACAATGACGAGCGTCTTGACGTTGCCGGAGGTGATGTCTTTCGAGAGTTCCGCGAGCGACTGCGCGGGCTTTTCGCTGAGCTTCCGCCCGACGATCGTCTTGCCGATGTTGCCCAGCGCCGCATTGATCGCCGCCACCAGCACTTGCACCGCCGCCGGTTGCCGCGCGCCGACGAGCACGAGGCTCGCGCCTCGACTGGCGATGAGATCCTCGACCGAATGTTTGATCCACTCCGCGCTGAATTGCACCGCCAGAGCGCCGAACGCCTTCGCCGTTTCCAGGAGCGCCGCGTCCCTCGTGATCGTGGCGATCTCCGCTGCCAGCGCGAGCGCGAACGCCCCGATCTGGCTGGCCGGCACCCGCACGCGATGGTCCGCGATGCCGCCCGTGATCGTGTAGCGATTCTCGGCCACGTAGAGCCGGTTCATCTTCGAGTTCGGCCCCGTCACTTTCCGCCGCGCGGAAAACTCCCGGATCGTGTTCACATCGCCCTCGGTCCCGAGAAAATCGCAGTCCAGCGCCATGATCACGTCGGCCTTGTCGATCACCGGAATCGCCGCCACACCCTCGCCAAACGCGACCGCCGCCGCCTGCTCGGCGAGTTCATTGCCAAGCGGCTCATAGACCGTCCAGGACGCTTTCGGGAATTTTTTCGCAATCTCTCCGCGCAACCGCTCGCGCGTCGGCGAGTTGTTTTTCTCCAGCAGAAACGCCAGCCCCCCGCCATCCCCCGCCTCGCGCACAATCCCGTCCAGCGCCTTTTCAAACGCCGCCGCGTCGGATTTCTCACCCTTCTCGACGAAAAAGCGGGCGCGATCCGTGTCGTAAAGGTCCAGCACGGACGATTGCGAAAACATGTCGGTCGCGCCCTTGCTCACCGGATGCTGCGGGTTGCCCTCGATCTTCGTCGGGCGTCCGTCGTGCGTCACCGCGACGAGCGGCGCGTAGCCCCGGCGCGACGGCCGCGCCGTGGTGTAAAAGAGCGGCTTGCCCGGGATCGACCACTCCACGCCGCGCGTGAAAGGGACGAGATGCTTCTCCGGCCGCCGGCACCCGGCGAAGCTCAGCCCCGCGAGCGCCATCGACGCACCCATGAGCTGGAGGAAATTGCGGCGCGAAACCTCGCCGCCCTGCATCTCGGCGGCCCCTTGCGGAAACTCCCGCGTGAGCCAGCCGCGGAACTCCGGCGTATCGCCGAGCTGCCCGAGCGAGCGCCAGTATTTGCGGCCCGTCGCGGGCTCCGTGGGGTGTTGGAAAATTCGTTTCATCGGTGACAGCCTGCGCAATTCTTATCCGGCGGATTGATGTGCCACTTCTTCTTGAGCCCGAGCCCCTGCTCAAGCTGCGCTTCTTTGACGGTTTGGTTTTTCGCCACCGGCGCTTCCCACCCGAGATTCGTGATTTGGTCCAAAGGACGCAGCGCATTCTCCGGCGCGCGATGACAGTCGAGACACCACGACATTGAGTGCGGCTCGGCATGATAGACGACCGGCATTTTGTCCACCCGCCCGTGGCAGCTCACGCACGAGACGCCGCGATTCACGTGCGCCGAGTGGTTGAAATACACGTAGTCCGGCGTCTTGTGGATTTGCACCCACTCCACCGGTTTCCCCGTCCGCCAAGACTCATGCAGCGGCGCGAGCTTGGGGTTGTCCTTTTGGACCGATTGGTGGCAGTTCATGCAGACCTGCGTGGTCGGCACATTCGAGTGCGCCGCGACCTCCACAAAGCTGTGGCAATACCGGCAATCCATCCCGAGCTGCGCCACATGGACATCGTGCGGAAACGGGATCGGCTGCGCCGGCTGATACCCCACGCGCGTGTATTTCGGCGTGAAGTAATACGGCACCGCCAACGACACCGCTCCACCCGCGATCAGGCCGCACAGCACGATTTTAAGCGGGAGAATATTGCTCCCGCGTGGAAAAATATTCGCCATTTACCGGTTGAGTATCGGGGTTTGGAAGTTCAAGGAGGCGCAAGCTTGTCGCGAACCCGCCATCGTTGCAAGAAGCTTTGTGAAATAATTCACAAGCGACCGATTTGCCGGAGCAAAACGGCGCGGACGAAAGGCGGGGGGCGGCACACTGCGCGAGCGAACCAGCCGCAGTCACGCGAAAAATGCCCCCGCCCCGCCCCCCAATCGTCATACTGAACGGAGTTCCGGGAGGCTTTGCGAACCGGAACGCAGTGAAGGATGACGGCCTGTTTTTCCAAACTGACACACCACCCCCAGCCGCAAACTCGACGCCGCTGGTTCGCCCGCTTATGGTGACGGGCCGAAATCGCCATGCCCTCGCGTCTTTCCATGAAGTTCCTGCCGTTTGCCATGCTCGGTGTGGCGGCGCTGCTCATGGCGGGCCGCGCCCACGCCTCGCCGGAGAGCGAACACGGGCGCGCGCTCACGGAACTGGCCGTGCTCGGCGCAGCGCCGACGAGTGAAGCCTTCATCCGCGCGGTGGCCTCCCGCCATCGGCCGCTCGCCGAGTTTTTTCTCGGGGCCAAGGTGGACGTCAACGCGACGATCGAGGGCGGCCGGACGGCGCTGCTCACCGCCGCGATGCTCGGCGATGCGGATCTCGTCGGGCGGCTCCTCGCCCTCGGGGCCGATCCGCGCCGCGCCGACTCCGAAGGCGTCACCCCGCTCATGCTCGCCGCCGCGTCCGGCGATCTGCCCACGATCGCCGCCCTCTGCGAACGCGGCGCAAGCCTCGACGCCACAGACTCCGCGGGTCGCACCGCGCTCCACTACGCCGTGGCCGCACGCCAGATCGCGCTGCTCGCGGAGCTTTTCAAAAAGCCCGGCCAACTCGAAACCGCCCTGCGCGACAGCTCCGGTCTGGCCCATCTCGCCACCGGCACCGACGACCGCGCGATCATCGACTTTGTCCTCAGCCGACTGCCGGAAAAAGCCG
>JAYWEB010000271.1:0-3902 GCA_043779575.1 Chthoniobacter sp.
CCACATCCGCGAAAAAGCGCCCTACACCGGCTTGCCGATTCTCTTCCACTTCCGCCCGCGCGAAGCCCGCGACAAAGAGAGCCAGACCCGCGGCCAGAAGTTTGGACGCCGTCCCGAGACCGGCGGCAAGCCCGGCCCCCGCGGCCCCCGGCCCAAAAACCGCAACACCAAAGCCGGCAAACCCCGCGCCCGTCTCGGCGGCTGAAGCCCGAGCTGCTTTCCTCCGCCACCTCATTCGTCCGTCCGCCGTCTGGCGCGGCCCAGAGGGCGGAGATCGGAAACTGATCCACCGCCGTCCGACCGTGCGGCTTGCGCTGCGCATCAACCTGCGTTCTCCTCGCTCCCGTGTTTCGCTCCGCCCGCCGGATTCTCGGCATCCTTTTTTTCACCGCGTTCGCCGCGCCGTGCGCCCGCGCCGCCGTGGTCATCAATGAAATCCACTACCATCCGAAGGATCCCACCTCGGCCTCCGAATTCATCGAGCTTTTCAATACCGGCCCGGCGGAGGTTTCGCTCGCGAGTTGGAAATTCGACGCCGGGGTGAAGTTCACTTTTCCCGAGGGGACGAAGATCGCCGCGGGCGGCTACGTGGTCCTGGCGAGAAATCCCGAGGGTTTCAAGGCGGCCTTTGGCAAGGACGCGCTCGGCGGCTGGAAGGGCAAGCTCAAGCACAGCGGCGAGGCGCTGGTGCTGCGGGACGCGAAGGGCGCGGTGGTCGATCAGGTGAAATTTGGCACCGGCTTTCCGTGGCCCACGGCGGCGGACGGCGAGGGTGCGTCGCTCGAACTGGTGAACCCGTCGATGGATCATCTCGCGGGCAGCTCGTGGCGCAGCTCGGGCTTTGTGCCGGGCAAAACGGAGGTCGGCAAGCCCACGCCCGGCGAGCGCAACTCCACGGCCACGGACATTCCGCCGCCGAGCATCAGCGCGATCGGCCACGCGCCGCTGCAGCCCAAGCCCGCGGAGCCGGTGCGGGTCGCCGCGCGCGTCGTCGCGGTGGGTGGCGTGAAAGCCGTGACGCTGCTCTACCAAGTCGTCGAGCCGGGCAAATACCTCCGCAAGAGCGACCCGGCTTTTGAGAAGGAATGGACGTCCGTGCCGATGCGCGACGATGGCCAGGACGGCGACACCCGCGCGGGCGACGGCGTCTTTTGCGCGCAACTCCCCGGCACGCTCCAGCAGCATCGCCGGCTCATCCGCTACCGCATCGCCGCCGAGGATGCGCGCGGCCAGATCATGCGCGTGCCCTACGCCGACGACGTGTGCCCAAACTTCAGCTACTTCTGCTTCGCGGGCTTTCCGACGTGGGCCGGCTACCCCGGCAAGCCGGGCGAGGGGACGCCGCTGGTTTTTCCGGCCGCCCTTTTCACCACCCTGCCGGCGATGACGCTGCTCGCCGCGGGCGACGACGTGGAGAAAAGCCAGTGGGACGCCGCGGCGAACAAGAAGGACTTCACCGGCACGCTGGTGGCCGACGGGAAAGTCTATGACCACATCCAGTTTCACAATCGCGGGCAGGGCAGCGCGAACGTCTGCGGGAAAAACAAATGGGGCTTCAAGTTCAACCCGACGCGGGAGTTTGTAATCCCGGAAAAGCCCGGCGACCCGCACCCGCGCACGATGCACACGCTCTCGATGAATGCCTGCTCGAGCCCGTGGGTGCAGTGCAATCGCGGCATGGCCGGGCTCGATGAGGCGCTGTCTTTTCGCGCTTATGCAATCGCGGGCGTGCCCAGTCCGCAGTGCCGCTACGTGCAGTTCCGCGTCATCGACGGCACGGAGGAGGTGCCGAAAGATCAATACGCGGGCGACCTCTGGGGGCTCTACACGCTGATTGAAAATCCCGACGGCTCCTTTCTCCGCGAGCGCGACCTCCCCGATGGGAACATCTACCGGATGGCGGGCGGCCCCGACAAAAAGCACCAGGCCGCCCACCAAAACAAAGACCAGGGCGACGTGGATGGGCTGAACAATCAGGCGCGGGGCGGGGCCGATGAAAACTGGTGGCGCACGAACCTGGACCTGCCCGCCTACTACAGCTTCCACGCGATGAATCGCCTCGTGGGAAACGTGGATCTTCGTCCGGGTGAAAACCATTTCCTCTACCACGGCGCGAACAACCGCTGGGTGCCGATCCCGTGGGATCTCGACATGATGTTCATCCCGAAGACGCACCAGCCCGGCTTCATCGACCTCGCGCGCTGTCTCGACGTGCCCGCGCTGCGCAACGAATACCGCAACCGCTGCCGGGAGATTCTCGATTTGTTCGGCGACGATCCCAGCCCGCGCGGCGGACAGTTTGGCCAGCTCCTGGACGAATGTGTTTCCATCCTCCGCCCGCCCGGCCAGCGCGTGGGCTGGCCCGAGCTGGACCAGTGCCTGTGGAACCACCACCCGCGGACGGTGGACAAGGGTGCTTTTTACCGCAACCCGGCGAAGCAAAAAATGGCCGACGGTGAGTTTCAGCGCACGCTGGCCACGCCGGACTTTCCCGGCTTCGTGAAATACATCGCGGAATACGTCGCCGCACCGCGCCCCGTCACCGCGCCGTGGAAACTCAGCGACGGCATCGCCAGCGGCTACGGCTACGGCTTCGTGCTCGCCGATTCCGAGTCCGCCGGAATCCCCGACCGTCCGAAGCTCACCTACACCGGCCTGCCGAACTTTCCCGTCAACGCGCTCGCTTTCACGACCACGCCTTTCGCCTCGAAAAAAGGCGGTGCGGAATTTGCCGCGATGCAATGGCGGCTCGCCGATATTTCCCCGCCGGCCGAGCCCGGCGCGCGGCGGCGCTACGAGCTGGAGCCGGTCTGGGAGTCCGCCGAGGCCACGCCTTTCAGCGCCGCGCTGCGCCTGCCGATCAACCTCGCCAAAGCCGGCGCGACCTACCGCGTCCGCGTCCGCCTGAAAGACAAAGCCGGCCGTTACAGCCGGTGGAGCGAGCCCATCCAGTTCACCGCCACGCCGCCCACCGGCATGCCACCGAAGTAGGGCCGCGCGGGCGGGCGAGGAGCACGCTGACGGCGTTTATTTTTCACCCGGTCCGGGCCGATTTGACGAATTTTCGGCGCATCGCTTGACCGCTTCGGACCGACCGCTAATCTCGCGCCTCGCCCGACCTCCAACCCGAGTGAAGCACCACAAACCTACCCACGAGTGCGGCGTTTTCGCCGTTTTTGGCCACCCGAACGCCGCCGTCCTGACCTACTACGGACTCTTCGCCTTGCAGCATCGCGGGCAGGAGAGCGCGGGCATCGTCACGGCCAGCGGGCCGAACACGCCGTTCGTCCGCCATGTGGCTATGGGCCTTGTTTCGCAGGTCTTCACGCCGCCGGATTTGGAGCGGCTGAAAGGCACGCGCGCCATCGGCCATGTGCGCTACTCGACCACGGGATCGAGCAACCTGACGAACGCGCAGCCGCTCACCGTCGATTGCGCGCGCGGCCAGCTCGCCATCGGGCACAATGGCAATCTCGTGAACGCCGCCGTGCTGCGCGACGAACTCGAACAGCGCGGCTCCATTTTCCAAACGACCGTCGATAGCGAGATCATCCTGCACCTCCTCGCGCAGCCGCAGGACAGCAGCGGCGTGCTCGCGGCGCTGCGGAGGATTCAGGGGGCGTTTTCGCTCGTGCTGATGAGCGAGCAGCAGATCATCGGCGTGCGCGATCCCTTCGGCTTTCGTCCGCTCTCGCTCGGGATGCTCGACGGAGCCTACGTCCTCTCGTCGGAGACGTGCGCCTTCGACCTCATCCACGCGGAATTCATCCGCGAGATCGAGCCGGGGGAGGTCGTCATCATCGACGAAACCGGCGTGCGCTCGGAGTTTCCGTTCAAGGCGGAAAAGCGCGCGTTCTGCATGTTCGAGTACGTCTATTTCGCGCGGCCCGATTCGATCATCA
>JAYWEB010000272.1:0-3897 GCA_043779575.1 Chthoniobacter sp.
TCATCTGCACGAGCGGCAATGCGGTGAAAATGGTCAACGCCGCGCCGCAAGATCGGAACATCCTTTTCGTCCCCGACCAGAATCTCGGCGCGTGGGTCACCGAGCAGACCGGGCGGCCGATGGAACTGTGGCGGGGAAACTGTTACGTCCACGTCGAGTTCACCCGCGCGTCCATCGAGCGCGCCCGCGCCGAGTGGCCGGACGCGCCGATCGTCGCGCACCCCGAATGCACGCACGCTGTGCGCCTGCTGGCGGACGAGGTTTGCTCGACGGAAAAAATGATCAGCTACTGCCGCGAATCGCCGTCGCAGGCCTTCGTCATCGTGACCGAAAGCGGCATGCTCCACCGCCTCCGCCGCGAGCTGCCGCACAAGCATTTCATCCCCGGCCCCACCGACCACTGCGCCTGCGCCGACTGCCGCTACATGAAGATGAACACCCTCGAAAAACTCCGCGACGCGCTCGCCAATCTCGCCCCCGAGATCCTCATCCCCGAGCCCATCCGCGCCCGCGCCGAACTGCCCATCCGGCGCATGCTGGAGCTGAGCGCGTAGCGCAAAAAACAACCCCTTCATCCTGAGCGCAGCGCAGTCGAAGCCTGCCCTGAGCCTGCCGAATGGGGATCTCCAACTTATTGGCGGGCGGAGGTGGGGGTTCAGCCGGCGCCCGGTTCCCGCCGCAGCGGAAATCCAGTCGCGTTCCCCGCCCGGTCTGCTTTTCTTCCCGTCATGCGCCTCCCGTTCCTCCGCTGCGTTGTCGTGTTTGCTCTCGCTCATGCCGTTCCCCTCTTCGCCGATGACCCCGTGCGATGGAATGCGGTCACGGAATGTCAGATGGTGGTGCTGCCGCAGAAAGCGGCGCTCGCGCTGCTGCCGGAGCTGCAAGACGACGCCAAGATCGACGCCGCCTTTGCGAAGCTCCAAACGATGATCGCAGCGGGCGAGGCGCAGCTCGCGGCGAATCTCGTGGCGAAGTCCATCGCTGGACAGAAAAGCACTGCTGAGTCCGTCGAGGAAATGAAGTATGCGACCGAATACGATCCGCCGATTTTTCCGGACAAGATCCCGAAAGAGAACCCGATCGAGTTCTTGAAAGCATGGCCAGTGAACGGACCGACGCCGAGGGGTTTCGCGGAACGGAAATTTGGGGCGACCATGGAAAGCCAACCTTCCGCCGCGGAAGACGGCCGGTGGATCGACGTAGCGATAACCCTGGAGCACTCGCGATTTCTGCGCTGGAACAAGTTCGATTCCGGGATCCTTTCCACCGGCAAGGCCGTCAGCTTTGAGCAGCCGCATTTTCATTCGCTGAAAAACATCGCGTCCATCCGGCTGCGCAACGGGCAGCGCATCCTGGTCGGAGTCCACAAGCTCGCGCCGCCGGAAACCGCCTTCGAGCTGTTCCTGCTCCGGGTCGTGGCGCGCAAGGCGGAATGAGGGTGCATGAACGGATTCCAGCGCATCGCGGTCATCGTTTTCTTCACTGCGGCGCTGTCTTTTGCCCAGGCGGAAAAGGATGCCGTGCCCGCAGAGCAGACGGAATGGACCGTGTGCGCGGACGTGCAGATGGTGAGCATCAAGCCGCAAGCGGCGCTCAAGCTTTTGCCGGAATTAGTTGAGCGGAAGACCGTGGACGCCGCGTTTGTCCGCCTGCAGGAAATGATCGTTTCCGGCGAGGCGGAGCTGCTGGCGTGGCCTCGGGTTTGCGTCCGAAGTGGGGTGCGGGGTGTGGCGGAGTCTTTCGAAGAATTGATATCTCCGACGGATCAACCCCCTCCGGGTGGAACGCCAGGCCCCATTGCGCAAAGCAACAATCACATCAACGAATTCGGCTCCTTCGAAATCCGCAATCTGGGCCCGTCACTCGATATCGAGCCGGTGGTTTCCGCCGACGGACGGTCCATTTCGATCAACATTCACGCTGAGTTTGTGCGCCTCATTGCCATGAAGGAGTTTCGGCACAGGGAGTATTCTTGGGCCATGAAGTGGTTGATCCACCGTCCGGATTTCGCGTCCTCGGGAGTCACCACGACGCTCGATGTCGCAAACGGGCCGCGTGTTCTTTTGGGTTCATTCGTCGTCAGTAGTCCGCAGCCACGTGTTGAACTCTTCATTCTCCACGCAACGGCCACCGCAACCGCTCGCAAAATCACTCCACCGTCCACCCATGAAACACCTCCGTTGCCTGTTTGCTGTTTTCTGCGTGCTCCCACTGTCTTGCACAAAACTCCCGAAAGAGGCTGCCAGCCCTAAGCCCGACAGTGCTCCGGTTGACCCCTTGGCCACCGGTTTTGGGGTTGCCCCAGGGGCCACATCTTCAGACGCCTCCGGCCCAAGCCAGGTGCGGATCGAAATGCAGATCGTCGCGCTCCCGGAAAAACTGGCGGTGCCGATGGTCCCGGACCTTTTGGACAAGAAGAAAATCGAAGCCGCCTACGCGAAGCTCCAGACATACCTCGCCGACGGACGCGCGATCCTCGTCGGCTGGCCCACTCTGACGGCGAGAAGCGGAATGCGGGCGGTGATCGAAGCCATTGATGAAATCTGCTACCCGTCTGAAATGTTTCTGCCCGATCTCAACGACGCGCCTTCAGTGGCCGAGGGAGGGACGGCCAAGCTGGATGCCACCCCGCTTGGGTTCTTGACGCGCAATGCTGGCGTGACGCTGGAAGTTGAACCCGTCGTCTCGCCCGACGGAACGATCATCGACCTCAATCTTGGTCCGCAGCACGTCAGTCTTCAGGGATACAAAACGAGCACCTTTGAGGTTTCAAGGAACGGGACTAAGGCCATCGTCCGAGGGCAGCATCCGGAGTTTCACACAAACAAAGTCACCACCTCGCTGAGTTTCGGCAACGGCCAGCGGAAGCTGCTCGGCACTTACAAGGTGGCGAACCCGGAGGGATACATGGAGTTCTTCATCCTCAAGGTGGAAATCGAGCAGGTTCTGGATGCTGGGAAGCCGGTCAGTTCGGTACGGAGCCATTATCGTGCGCCGACCGGTTTTGGCGCCCCTCAGTAGCGCGCGCCTCCGGCTGGCGCTACGGGCCGCAGCGGGAGGCCCGGCCAGTGGGCACAACCGCGCTTGCACGAAGAGGCATGGCCCGCGATGTTCGCGCCCTTTTTTCCGCCATGCTCACCCTCTCCCAAGTCTCCAAAGCCTTCGCCGGCCGCACGCTTTTCAGCGACGTCTCGCTCCAGGTCAACCGCGAGGACCGCATCGGCCTCGTCGGGCCGAACGGCGCGGGCAAGTCCACGCTTTTCTCGCTGATCCTGCGCGAGGCGACGCCGGATGACGGGCGGGTGATTTTGGAAAAGAACGCCTCGCTCGGCTTTCTGCCGCAGGAAACCGCGGCGGCCGGGGATGAGACGGTGCTGGAGCTGGCGTGCGCGATTTCGCCGGAGATGGCGCGCGTCCAAAGCGCCATCAAACGCCACGAAGCCGCGGGCACTTTCGACGAGGAGGAATACCACGACGCGCTCGGCGTTTTCAGCGAACTCGGCGGCTGGCAGCTCGAACCGAAGGCCAAGCAGATCCTCAAGGGCCTGGCCTTTCGCGAGGCGGATTTCGACCGCATGGCGAAGACGATGAGCGGCGGCTGGATCATGCGTGCGCACCTCGCGCGGCTGCTCGTGATGGAGCCCGATCTGCTGCTGCTCGATGAGCCGACGAACCATCTCGACCTCGAATCGCTCTATTGGTTTCAGGATTACCTCCAGTCGTATCCGGGCGCGATTCTGATGATCTCGCACGACCGCGAATTCCTGAATGCGCTCGTCGATTCCATCCTCGAAATCTCCCATCAGAAGCTCAACCGCTACCGCGGCAACTGGGACAAATACGTGGTCGAGAAAGTGCAGCGCGAAGAAATCCAACTCGCCGCTTACAAGAATCAGC
>JAYWEB010000273.1:0-3896 GCA_043779575.1 Chthoniobacter sp.
GTCTGCGCGCGGGTGAAGCCGATGGCGCGCGCGCTTTCGAGCTGCGACCGGCCGACGCCCTCGATCCCCGCGCGGATGATTTCGCTGAGATACGCGCCGCTGAAGAGCGAGAGAATCACCGCTCCGGCGAGGAACCGGAAATCGCGCGGGAGCTGCTGGCCGAAGATGTACCAGTAGAAATAAATCTGCACGAGCAGCGGCGTGCCGCGCGTGATTTCGACATAGATGCGCGCGACGTAGCGCAGCGGCAGAAACGCGCTCCGCCGCAGCAGCGCAAACGCCAGCCCGACCACGCAGCTCAGCGGCAGCGCCAGCGCGGCGATGCCGAGCGTCGTGAGCCAGCCCTTCCAAAAGAGCCGCCAGAAATCCAGCACCGGCCCCCACGACCAGTGGTAGCTCAACGCCGAAAACGCCCCGCAGCACACGAGGCTGAGCAGCCCGAGCGCGAGCGCGAAACTCACGGCGCGCGCCAGCGGAGAGGCGGGCGCGCGATCATCGGCGAAAAACACGGAGCGGAGTGCGGAGATCAAAGCGGGCGGCGGCAGCCGGTGACGATGAAAGGGAAAGCGCCGCCCGCTGCCAAGCGCCGGCACCGACGTCATCTTCGACTCGCGCGACGGCATCCCCAGCGCCCTCGTCTCGCTCCCGCTCCGCTACATGCACAGCGTCGTCGAGATGGCCGACCTCGCGGACGTGGAGAAAGTGATCGCGCTGCTCGCGGCGTTCGTGCTCTCGCTCGGCGATGACGATGAGTTCGGCGTGAAGCTGTAGAAAACCTTGCAGTCATTCTGGTTCGCGCACCATACGCAGTAATGCCCAATCCATTCCCTGCCACGAAGCACAGCTTTCTCGGCAAGGATGTGTTACGAAGCTCCGCTCCGTAACGAGGGAGAAAATCATCCGCCCGCCATTATGCTCTCGAAGAGTTGTTTAGTGGACATGCGCTCTTCATCTTGAAGCTTGGCTGTCACAAGCTTGCTGATTTCCAAGGCTCCGCCTCGACCACCCAGCCCCTTGAAATCGCCCTTCTTCGACCAATCCCAGTCCTTTCCAGACTTCAGGATAGCGAGCATCATGTCCGTATCGAACTTGTCTTGCAGCAGCGCTCGATCAATCACATGCGCACCAATAAAACATACTGCCCATAGTCCAGAACCGCGGAGCGTGATGTGTTCCTTTGGCTCAGACCACGACTTAGGCTGCCACTGTTTGAACGCACTCAGAAAGTTTTTGATTACACGATACTGGGCTTCCGCATCATCAAGGCGAGGGAGTTGTGTTGACCTCGTGAGCATATATTGGATACCAGTCTTAATGCCCCTGAGCGGAATATCCACCCCGGATGGCTTCTTGCCGCCTCGGTAAATCCTTCCGTGGAAGGGGCTCTGCGGATCAGTCCCAAGTTTTTCAGCGATGTATAGCTCCGGCTGACGCCGCTTGAGTTCCTCGGCCGGAGTGAGTCGCACCTCGATGCCATCGAGGTGACTCGTGTTCATCGGCTTTTGGTTCTTGTTTATGTCCTTAAAGAGCTGAATCTCGTCGTCGCGGGACAAGTCGTAGGCGAGACAGAAGGATGCCGTCTTCTCGATCTTTGAATAGCTATCCGCCTTGCCATCCGCATAGTAGAGACGGTGATTCCCATCCACGCGAGACAATGCAATGGATTTTGTTTTCCGAATCTGGCCTATATCGAATTCGAGCACACCCAAGTCAGGCGCTTCGTCGGAAGATGGTGTGAATGTGATCGAAGACTTCAGACGCGCACAAAGAAACACCTCAGGCCAGAAGCCTAGATCGTGTGTTCGGACATACTCGTGGGCGTCACGGGCATGGTTTGCACTGAGATCACGTTGAGTCCCTGTAGGGTTCTTCTCCTGATCATAAATATCCGCTTGTGAGATGTCCGCCAGATCGCAGAGCTTGGCAAAACCTCGGTAAACACTAACTCCGAGAACGCGACCGCGAATAGCGGGCACGACCAATTTGGATGGCAATTTGGATTGCGTCTTTTTCATACGTTTTTTTAGTCCAGCGAGAGCGGCTTTTGGAGCTTCGCAAGGGATCTTTCGGGCATAGTGGCATGAATGCTCCCCAGAAGCACACTGAGAGTCAGGAGCATCGCTTGCAATGATTCCATGTCGGTTAGTTGCTGGCCGCCAAAGAACTTTGATACGGTAAGTCGGTAAGAACGCCGGTGTGTGATCAGCGTCTGTAGATGCGTCAGTTGGTCGCGTAGCGGAGCATCTGCAACACCAAAGGAAATCCAATGCGCGGCCTGATTTCGCACGTCCCGCAACTTTTCCAGGGCATTTGCTAGGGGGTCGTCGATAAGTCCAAGTCGGCGAGAAATCTTAATTCGTGAACTGAACGATGAAAGGGGGCTATCGCCGTCGAAAAGCTCGTCAGAATCTTTGGGCTTACCAACCTTCTGCCAGAGAAATGCCTCAATTACGTTTCGGAGCTGGGAATCAATCTGGGCCGAAGCAAGAATGACCAATGTTCTCGGTTGACGTTCTGATAATAGCCCGTCGGCGAATTCGTCAAACGTGAGAGTTTTTGGTTCCTTGCGCACGGAGACGGCATTTAAGCCGCTGCCGTATGCAGTGGCCGAACGCTGAGAATTTCACGAGAGGTGAGCGGCTCGATTTGGGATTCGCGGACGGTGACGACGGCGACGGTTTCACCGGTGGCGGTGAAGACTTCCAAGGTGCAACCTGGCTCCTGATTCGGACGACCGGCATGGAACTCGACTAACGTGGCGACGTCGCCGCGGCGGAGATGGTGTTCGGGCAGGTCGGTCGCGAGAGCGACGCGGGTGTAGAGTTCGTATTTCATCGGTGTGCCGGGTAGAGGGTTATGAACTTGGTTTGCTGGCTGACTTCCTCGGTCATCCAGATCGTGACGACTTGCAACTCAAGCCCGTTCGGTCCGCGAAGCGAGCCTCGAATCCGATACATGGAGCCATATTCGGTGATTTCGAGGAACTCGGCATCGAGGGGCAGCAGTTGCGTCTGAATGTCTTGGCGCAACCGGTCTGAGTTTTCCACGGTGTATCCGGCTCGGGCGAGGAAGGCGGATTTGTCGTCCTCCCGACGCCAGCGAAGAAGATAGCTGGTCAGTTTCTCGGGGGCGATGAGTGCGTCTGCCGGAAGTTTCATAGCGATGGAGCGACGCGCGAAGCGGTGAGGGTTGCATGCGGAACCTGCCGCGATGGGCAAATTTTGCCAAGCCCGAAGCGAAACCCTTCAAACGCGCGCCTTGTGAACGGGCGGCGTTTTGGCGCAGACTCCGCGCGCTTTGCCTCCGGCTCTCTCACGCTTCTTCCAGCAATTCTTTCCCCCGCCGCGCCAATCGCTGACGTGGCGCGCGGTGCTGCCGCTGGTGCTTGTGCTGGCGGTGTTTCTCGGCGGGTGTGGGTTTGTGGAAACGCGGGGGATTTTGCGTTTCGCGTATCGCCCGGCGTTTTGGCTGACGCTGGCGCTGCCGTGGATTTGGTGGATGCACGTCGCGGGCTTTTCCGGCCTCGCGAAAGGGCGGGCGCTCGCGGCGCTACTCACGCGGCTCGTCATTGCGGGCGCGTTCATCATGCTGCTGGCGGAGCCGCGGGCGGTGCGGCGGTCGGATGTGCTGTCGGTGGTCTATGCGCTCGATGTGTCGGATTCGATGGGCGAGAAGGTGAGCGATCAGGCGCTGTCGTGGGTCATGCTGACGGTCGCGCAGAAGCCGCCGAAGGATGAGGCGGGGCTGGTGGTTTTCGGGCGCGATGCGGCGGTGGAGCTGCCGCCGCGGGCGTCGTTCCCTTTCGAGGCGATGAACTCGCGCGTGGCGAAGGACGGCACGAATGTCGCGAAGTCGCTCAGCCTCGCGGCGGCGATGCTGCCGGAGCAGAATCAGGG
>JAYWEB010000274.1:0-9636 GCA_043779575.1 Chthoniobacter sp.
CGACGCCGGGCAGCGGCACGAGCATTTCGCCGGAAAGATTCAGCCGGTTGTGGCCCTGCGTGAGCGCGACTTCCGGCACCTCGATGCGCCCGCCGAGCAGCTTCGCCCCGAGCACCAGCGAGTCCCACTGCCGCGACTCCCATTGGAAATTCGCGGCCTCAAAGCGCAGCTCGGCGTGCGCTTTCGCAAACTGCTGCGGCGGGCCGCGAAAGCTGAAGCGGCCCGCGGTGATGGTGCCGCCGGCGGCGTCGGACAGGCCGAGGAACGCGGCCAGTTTCGCGACGTCGATCTGGGAAAACGGCACCGTGACATCGATGGAAAATTTCGGCTCTTTCGGCAGCGTCTGCACGTCGGCGCGAAGCTCGCCGCCAAAGGCCGCGAGCCTGCCGGTGAATTTCAACTGGCCGCGCGCGAAGTCTTTCAGGCCGGTGGAAAAATTCACGATCTCGACGCCGGGTTCGAGCGTGAGCCCGGCGATTTCCAGCGCGCCGTCCTGGATGGCGGTGGTGCCCTGCACATCGCGGAAGGTGCGCTGGAGCCACGGCTGTTGCACGATCATCTCGCCGATGCTGATCGTGCCGGCCTCCACGCTGCTCAGCGTGAGGGCGGTGCGTGTCAGCCGCAGGTAGTCGCCGTCGCTTTCAAAAATGAAATCGACGCCCGTGGCGGCGACGCGCTCCGGCAGGGCGAGCCAGCGGCCGTGCGGGCGCGGGATGCGGAACCGCGCGGGGGCGGCGGGCTCGGTATTTTCGATCGGCAGCGGGAGCCGCAGTTTGCCGGTGACGTTTTCCAGGGTGAGCCGCTCGAACCACGCGCCGGAGGAGCGCGGCAGCAGGTTCGGCCAGTTCAGCGTGGCCGTGGCGGTCCCGATTTCCAGCCGGGTGATCGGGCCGTTTCGCCCCTCGTACGTCCAGACGGAATCGCGCAGCACGATGGGCTCGAAAAGGCTGCCCTCGAGGCTGCGGATCTGCACGTCGCCGCCGTGGCACCAGGCCTCGCCGCGGATGACCTGGCGGGCGGCAAAGCGGAAGCAATCCGGCTGCAACAGCACCACCACGATGGCGGTGGCGAGCAGCAGCAGCACGAGGCGGAAAGTCCGCCAGCGGCGCGGGCGCGGGCGGGCGGTCTGGGCCGGAGCGGCGGCTCGCGAGGTGGAAAGGGACGTCGTGGTTCTCAAGACAGGGCCGGAAGCGTAGCGCGGCGCGCGGAAAAGGAAAGCGGGCGTCGCCATCCACCGGGAGTGCGCTCCCGGCCGATCCCGCCGCCGCCCCGGCGCGGGGGCCGTCGTTACGTGGTTTTCACGTACACGCCCACGAGCGGACGCGGGTAGGCGGTGTGGGAGACAAAGTCGCTGACGAAGCCATCCGCGGTGCGGATCTCCACGTGGCCTCCATCGGCCCCGGCATAGACCACCACCGCGCCGACCGGCGCCTTGTAGGGGTCGGTGATGCGGAGTTTCGTGAAGCCAAACACGCGGCAGAGTTCGTCGCCCGCCTGCCCGGCCCAGCGGCTTTGGGGGCGGGAGTTGACGACCTCGGCGGCGAGGAGGGCGTCTTTCACGTACTTCCAGCAGTGCCACGTCATCTGCGGATGCGCCCGCTTTTGCGCGATCTCGGCGGCGCGGATCATCCGGGCGTCGTAGGTCAGCGTGCGGGCCTTGGGGCCGAAGAGGGTCGCCTGTTCTTTGGTGAGCGGCCGGGCGCGGGCGGGGTCGAGCAGCGAATCGGCGGCCCCGGCCCCGGAGGCGAGGCCGGCCCAGAGCGCGGCGAGCGAAAGGTGGATGAGGCGGTTCATGGCGGTGGCGGGCGGGCGGAGCTTAGTGCCGGTGCCCGTCCGGTCAAATGGCAACTCCCGCGCCACGCTTGCGCGGAAATGAATCGCTGCTCTCCTTGTCGGCCCTTCCCGCACCCGCTTTATGAAAATCCCACGCATCGTCTCCACGCTGGCCTTTTTGCCCAGCCTCGCCGGCCCGCTCCGCGCGGCGGAGGAAGGCCACGGCTCCGGGGCTTCGGCATCCGTGGTCGCCGGAGCGTCCGCCGAGGGGCAAAACGCCATCCAGACATTCCACTTCGACGCCGGGCTGAAGTGCGCGCTGTGGGCCGCGGAGCCGCTGCTCGGCAATCCGGTGTGCTTCACGCAGGACGAAAAGGGCCGCTGGTACGTGGCCGAAACTTTCCGCCAGGAAAAGGGCATCGAGGACAACCGCGGGCACGGCGAATGGCTGGATGAGGACCTCGCCTCGAAGTCCGTGGAAGACCGGCTCGCCTACATGCACAGGCACCTGCCGGATGCGGCGAAGTTCGCGGAGAAATACGAGAAATACGAGGACCGCATCCGCCGGCTGGAGGACTCCACGGGCAGCGGCGTGGCGGACAAGGTCACGATTTTCGCCGACGGCTTTCACGCCGCCGCCGACGGCACGGGCGCGGGGCTGATCGCGCGCGGCGGCGAGGTCTGGTACACCTGCATCCCGCACCTCTGGCGCTTCGCCGACAAGAACGACGACGGCGTGGCCGACGTGAAGGAAAAGCTGCTCAGCGGCTTCGGCGTGCATTTTGCGCTGCGCGGGCACGACATGCACGGGCTGCGCTTCGGCCCGGATGGAAAGCTCTATTTCTCGATCGGCGACCGCGCCATCAATGTGCAGTCGAAGGAGGGCGCGCAGTTCGCGGAGACCGAATACGGCACCATCATGCGCTGCCAACCCGACGGCACGGGCTTCGAGATTTTCGCCATCGGCGTGCGCAATCCGCAGGAGCTGGCCTTTGACGAGCACGGCAATCTTTTCACCGGCGACAACAACTGCGACGCGGGCGACGCCGCGCGCTTCGTCTATCTCGTGGAGGGCGGCGACTGCGGCTGGCGCATGGCGTATCAATACATCGCGCAGAACAGTCCGTGGATGCGCGAGCGCCCGTGGGATGCCAACATCGGCCCGACCATCCGCTGCATCATTCCGCCCGTCGCCAATATCTCCAACGGCCCGAGCGGGCTGACGTACAACCCCGGCACGGGTCTCTCGGAAAAATACCAAGGGAAATTTTTCCTCAGCGATTTTCGCGGCGGCGCAAACAACAGCGTCGTGCATGAAATCACCGTGCAGCCAAAGGGCGCGTTCTTCACCGCGAAGGCGCGTGACTGGGTCAAAGGCGTGCTCTCGACCGACGTGGAATTTGGCAACGACGGCGCGCTCTACGTGCTCGACTGGGTGGCGAGCTGGGGCGGCTCGGGCAAGGGGCGCATTTATAAATTCACCGACCCCGCCGCGAATGTGGAGCTGCAAAAGGAAACCGAAACGCTGATCCGCGACGGCATGGCGAAGCGGCCCGGCGAGGTGCTGGCGAAGCTGCTCGGGCACGCCGACATGCGCGTGCGGCAGGCGGCGCAGTTCGAGCTGGCGAACCGCGGAGCGAGTCCCGCGGGGTTGGCGGCCGCGGCGCAGATTTTTGCCCAAGCGGCGGGCGACAGCGCGGCGGCGAATCCGCTCGGGCGCTTGCACGGCATCTGGGGGCTCGGGCAGCTCGCGGCGAAAAACCCGAACGCGCTGGGTCCGCTCCCCGCGCTCCTCGCCGACGCGAATCCCGAAGTGCGCGCGCAGGCGGCGAAAGTGCTCGGCGATTTCAAAATGGCGGCGGCGGGCGACAAGATCACGGCGTTGCTCAAGGACAAGGAAAGCCGCGTGCGCTTTTTCGCCGCGATGAGCCTCGGCAAGCTCGGGCACAAGGCGGCGTTCGAGCCGCTCGTGGCGATGCTCGCGGAGAATGACGACAAAGATCCGATCCTCCGCCACGGCGGCGTCATGGGCCTCAAAGGCTGCGGCAGCCCGGAGCAGATCGCCGCGCTTTCCAAACACCCGTCCGTTGCCGTGCGCGGCGACGCCGTGGTGGCGCTGCGGCACCTCAAAAGCCCGCTCGCCGCCGCGTTCCTGAAGGACGCCGACGAGAGCGTGATCCTCGAAGCCGCGCGGGCGATTCTCGACGCGCCGATCAACGCCGCGATGCCCGCGCTCGCCGCGCTCGCCACCAACCCCGCGCTCAAAAATCCGCACGTCCTCGACCGCGTGGTGAACGCGAACTACCGCGTGGGCCAAGCCGAAAACGCCCGCGCGCTCGCCGCCTTGGCCAGCGCCACCGCCACGCCGGAGAATGCGCGCCGCGACGCGCTCGACGTGCTCGCCGCCTGGGCCAACCCCAGCCCCAAAGACCGCCTGCTCAACCAATGGCGGCCGATCCCCGCCCGCGGCAATGGCGACGCGGTCGCCGCGATGACCGCCGCCGTGCCCGATCTGCTCAAAAACTCCCCGCCGCCCGTGCAGGAAATGGTCGTGAAGTTGATCGCGAAACTTTCCATCCCCGGCTCCGGCGCCGCCCTGGCCGCGCTCGCCGTGAGCGACAAAGCGGGAGCCGCCACGCGCATCGAGGCGATCAAAGCGCTCGCCGCGCTCAAGGACCCGCAGCTCGCCAAAGCGGCGCGCGCCGCCTTGATCGACAAGGATGCCAAAGTCCGTGCGGCGGGCCTGGAGGCACTCGCCAAAGCCGATCCCGCCGCGGCGGTGCGGATCATCGGCGAAATCGTCAGCAACGGCAGCGTCGTCGAGCAACAAGCCGGCGTGGCTGCGCTCGCGCAGATCCAGGGCGGCGAGGCCGAGACGCTGCTCGGCGGGTTGCTCGACAAGCTCATCGCGAAGCAACTGACCGGCGAAATCCAGCTCGACGTCATCGAGGCCGCCAAGCAGCGCGGTTCCGCCGACCTGAAAGCGAAAATCGCGAAATACGAAACCGCGTTTGCCGCGACCGACGAACTCGCGAAATACTGTGCCAGCCTGCTCGGCGGCAACGCCGCCAGCGGGCGGAAGATTTTCCGCGAGAAAGCGCAGACCGAGTGTCTGCGCTGCCACAAGTGCGAGATCGGCGACAGCGCGGTCGGCCCCGAACTCACGCACATCGGCGCGACCAAGGACCGCGCCTACCTGCTCGAATCCATCGTCTTCCCGAGCAGGAAAATCGCCGAGGGTTTCGAGACGCTCGTGCTCACGCTGGCCAATGGCGACATCGTCGCCGGCACCGTCGCCGGCCAGGACGCCAGCGGCGTGAAACTCAAAGTCGCCGACGCCGAGGGCAAGGTGCAGGTCCAGACCATCCCGCTCGCGCAGATCAAAGAGCGCCAGTCCGCGCCCTCCCCGATGCTCCCCGGCATGGGCGAAATGCTCACGCGCGCCGAACTGCGCGACGTGATCGAATACCTCGCCACGCTGAAGTAACCGGCCTCCGATGGGGAGTGGCTCCGTTGGAAAAAGCGCCAGGCAACATCCGACTCCCGTAGCGCAGGCGTCTCGCTGACCCGCCGCGCTACGGCTGGCCGCAAAATTTGAAGAGCAGCAGTTCGGCGACGTTGTCGGGATAGTAGAGCTGGAGCGCGCCGTCGCGGTTGTGGAGATCGAGGGCCACGGCGCAGCTCGCGCGGCGGCTGTGGATCTGGTGGATGCCGAGGTGGTCGCGGGCGTAAAGCTCGCCCCAGACGTCGGCGCGGATGGCGCGTTTCATTTTCTCCATGAGCAGCTCGGCGAATGGCTCGTGGTCGAAATGCTCGTAGGAGATCGGGAGGATGGCTTCGAGCTGCGCGTAGTCCTGGCCGGGGAGTTCTTCGAGGCTGGGCTCGGGCTTTTTCTCGTAGGTCGAGGAGACGATGCCGACGCGGATGCGGGGGTCGAAACCGGCGTCGCGGTTGAGGCGGGAAAAGGTGTTCACGGCGGCGCGGAGCCGGCCGTAGGGCGGCACTTCGAGGGTGAGGTGAAGGTGGTCGGCGTCGGCGGGATTCCCGGCCACTTCGCGGGCCACCGCGTAGGGCACGCCGCAGACGTGGACGAACTTCGCCGGCCGCGTGCGGATGCGCTCGAAGAGCAGGGTGCGGGCGTCGGGCTTGGCCATGAATCAGCGTTTCGTGCCGGCGACGGAGCGCCCGGAGCGGCCGCGTTTCGGCTTCTTGTCGAGGTCGGTGCGATGCCCGATTTTCGCGACCTGGCCGTGTTTGAAATACTGCTCGCGGAGCGCCGCGTATTGCGCGTCGCGCCGGTCGTAGAGGCGCTTGGGTTTGCGCGGCTTGGCTTTGCTCAAAGCGTAGGCCGTGATGAGCGGGAGGGTGATCGTGGAGTCGGCGTAGCAGACCACGCAGTCGGGCAGATTCTCGGGGTCGATCTTCCCCCAGCTCACGGCCTCGCCGGGCGTGGCGCCGCTCAGGCCGCCGGTGTCGGGCCGGGCGTCGGTGCATTGCAGGAAGTAATCGTGCCCGCGTTCCTCGATGCCCATGACCTCCTGAATCTGCGGCTCGGTTTGCAGGATGAAATTTTTCGGCGAGCCGCCGCCGAGGATGAAGACGCTCGAGGTCGCGCCGCCCGATTTCGCGCCATAGACGATGGCCGCGGTTTGGTTCACGTCGCGGTTCACGTCGATGAGCAGCTTCGAGTCGCGCAGCGCCATCGCGGCCACGTTCATGCCGATGGACGAGTCGCCCGGCGAGCTGGTGAAAACGGGGACGCCGTAGCGGTAGGCGGCGCTGAGCACGCTGGTCTCTTTGAGGCCCAGCTTGCGCTCGCGGGCGGCGACGTATTTCCCGAGGAGAAAGTGAAACTCGTCGCTGCCCATGGTGCGCTGAAACTCCGCGCCCTGGATGACGTGGCGCACGAAGGCGTCGGTATCGAGCAGCACGTCGTAGTCGAAGAGCACGTCGTAGATGCGGATGATGCCGTCGCGGCGCAGGTCCACGTCGTTGAGAAACGGCGAGCCGGCGTAAAGGTGCATGCCGAGGCCGTAATGGAGATCGTGGTAGAGGTTCGCGCCGGTGGAGATGATCCAGTCCACGAAGCCCGCCTTGAGCAGCGGCACGATGGCCGAGCAGCCCAGCCCCGCGGGCGTGAGCGCGCCCGTCAGCGACATGCCGACGATGCCATCGCCGGCGATCATCTTGCCCGTGAAAAGGCGGCACGCTTCCGCGAGGCGTCCGCCGTTGTAGGCTTTGAACGCGGTGTCGATGAGGTCGGCGACCTTCATCCCTTTGCGGATCGGCTCCGGCAGCAGGCGCGGGAATTTTTTGTTCAGCGAGCTCATGAGCGGCGAAGGCTAGCGGGGTGCGCGGGGCGGTCAAGGTCGGGAAAGAATGGTCAAAGGGTCGGGGTCCGCGCCGGCACCTCCCGCCCCGCCGCCGCTTCACCCTTTCCACACCGGCCCGATGGTCCCGCCGGGCACAAACTCCGCCGGGAAATCCACCTGCCGCACATCGGTGCCATGCCGGCTGATGGCGGTGGCCCATTCCACGATGCGGCGGATCACGGGAGCGCTCTGCCAGCGGATGTGCGCGATCGGCGGACGGCACCAGCGCATGGAGGCGTCGAAATCCGTGGCGACGAGCGAGACCTGGCCGGGGACGTGCAGGTTGCGGCCCACCAGATACTGCTGGGCGGCGATGAAGAGCGGCACTTCGTCAACGATCAGCGCGGTGGGCGGCGTGCTGCGAAAGAGCGAGGCCAGGAGCGCGCGCAAGCCCTCGGGCGTCTCCTCCCAGTCCGGCACGTTGAAATCGCCCGCCGGGAGGCCCTGCGCAGCCAGCTCGCCGAGAAAGGCGCGCACAACGTGGCCGGGCTCCGGGAGCCGCAGCAGGCTGCGGCAGACGAAGACGATGCGCCGGTGCCCGAGGGCGGCCAGGCGGCGCGTGGCTTCGAGCAGGGCGGGCAGTTTGTCCGGCCCCACGCTGGCCATGGACAGTCCGGCCCGGCGTCCGAAGAGCGCCAGGCTCGGCTGCGGCTGCACCGCGAACCACTCCAGCAGCGCGCGGGTGGCGGCGACCACCACCCAGGCGTCGGCCTTCTCTTTCTGCACATGGCGGGCGATGCGGGCGACATCGTGCCCCAGGCCGCTTTGCGTTTCCGCGGAGAAAAAAACGGTGAACCCCGCTTTTTCCAGGGTGTGGTGGAGTTCGAGGCAGAGTTCCAGGTTCTGGCCGCCCTCCTCCGCCAGCGGTTCGTAAAGGAGGATGCCGATCCGCAGCGGGCGCTTCCGGCGGGCGGAGCTCTCGGGCACCTGCCGGCTGCGCCCGTCCGCGCTGAGTACGACCAGCCCCTCGCCCTCGACCGCCCGCAGCGCCGCGCGCAGCGTGTGGGTGGAGACGCCGAGTTCCGCCGCCAGCCGGACCACGCCCGGAAGCTGCCCCAGCCAGCGGCCCGCGCGCAGGCCCTCGCGCAGGTGCGCGGCGGTTTGTTCGACGATGGAAAGGCGGCGGAGAG
Source organism: Chthoniobacter sp. (assembly GCA_043779575.1). Lineage (GTDB taxonomy): Bacteria > Verrucomicrobiota > Verrucomicrobiia > Chthoniobacterales > Chthoniobacteraceae > Chthoniobacter. Next base: position 8,276 of record JAYWEB010000274.1, read on the forward strand.
GCATGGCGTAAAAGGGGAATTGCTGGATGGTGAATATTCTGCCCCATGAGGAAAGTAAATAAGTTTTGCTTTGCTGGCTGACTGGTGGAAAAGCACAGGACAGATTTTATTTCACCATTCAAAGACCCACCCATCCCCAGCAACCATTCGATAATATCGCCATGAAACTTTTTCCGAACACCCGCAACCACACCAACGCCACTCGCACCCGCATCCTCGCCGGCTCCATCGCCGCCCTCCTCGCCGTGCAGTCCGCGCAGGCCGCCGCGCTCTACTGGGATGTCAACGGGGCCACCGCCAACGCCGTCGTCGCGCTCACGGGTGCATGGGATGGGGTCGCCACCAACTGGAACACCGCCCCTACTGGCACCGGCGGAACGCCGCAGGCTGGAACGACCAATGCCGACGATCTGGTTTTCTCCTCGGGCAGCATCTACACCACGGGCACCGTCACGCTGTCCGGTGCGCAGGTCGCCAGCAGCATCACTTTTGACGATAACATCGCCGTCACCCTCAGCGGCGGCACTTCGCTCACCATCGGCGGCTCGGGTGCGAGTTCCGGCATCTTCGTCCTTTCCAGCGACAATGCCGCCAACACCATCAGCACGCCCATCATCCTGAACTCCACCACGGCGGCGCTGACCTTTTCCAATGCTGGCGGCGGTCTGCTGACCATCGGAACGGGCACCCTGAGCGGTTCGGCGGCAGGCTTGCAGACGATCAACCTTACCTCGACCAGCAGCGGCGGCATCACGCTCAGTGGAATCGTCGGCAACGGCGGCGGCGGTGGGACGGTCGCCCTCAATGTCAACAACACCGGCCTCGGGGTGACGAGCCTTTCGGGCGCGAATACCTACACTGCCGGGACCACCCTCACCGCGGGCGCGCTCAGTCTCGGCAATGCCACCGCCCTCGGCACCGGCGCGCTGACCATCAATGGCGGCTCGCTCGACAGCAGCGTGGGCAGCCTCGTCCTGGCCAATAACAACACCCAGACTTGGAACAGCAACTTCACCTTCACCGGCACGCAGAGCCTGAACCTCGGCACTGGAGCCGTCTCGCTGGGCTCCACGGCTGGCTCACGCACGGTCACTGTGAATGCGAATACCCTGACCATTGGTGGCGTCATCTCCGACGGCACAGCCACAGGTTTGACCAAGGCCGGCAACGGCACGCTGACCCTCACCGGCGCGAACGCCTATACCGGCACGACCACAGTCACCGGCGGCACGCTGACCTTGAACCGGCAGACCGGTTCATTGATCACGAGTGCGCTGACCTTTGGGGGCACCGGCACCTTTAACATGGACAACGTGGGTGCCGGCGGCGCGCTCGCCCAGACCCTTGGCGCACTGACTTTC
>JAYWEB010000275.1:0-9600 GCA_043779575.1 Chthoniobacter sp.
GGTGGTCTGGTGGGATGTGCGGGCCATCACTCCCACCGCCTCCGCCCATTTACTTTCAGCGATTCTTCACTGCGTTTCGCTCCCGCCTTCGCCCACGGCGAAACTCCGTTCAGAATGACCGTGTTTTTTCAAACTGAGCCACTGCCAAATCGCCGCGGCGCGTTTTTTCCCTTCCGTTATTTCCGTCAAAGAATCCCCGTCCTCCGCTTTGCCTTTCAACCCGCGCGACATTCCGCTAAAGCACTCGGCATCTCATGGCGGTCACGTTTTTTCCGACTCTCCTCGCAGCCAGCGGCACCGGCAACCTCGTCTTCGTTTTCGAGCAATTGGCGCTGCCGGGGTGGCTCATCCTGATCTCGTTGTTCGTCGCCTCGATCTTCAGTTGGTCGGTCATGATCACAAAGTTTCGCGTCGTCCGGCAGGCCCAGTTGCGGCGCGACCAGTTCCTTTCCCTCTTCCGCACCGACCGCCAGCCGCTGCGCATTTACACCGACCGCATCCGCTTCGACGGCGCCCCGCTTTTCGCCGTCTATAAAGCGGGCTGCCAGGAGCTGACCTTCCAGCTTCTCGGCTCGGCGGAGGTGGATGAAACTTTTCGCGACCGGCTCGACAGCGCGCCGCGCATCTCGCCAGCGCAGATGCGCGTGGTCATCAGCGCCATGGAGCGCGCGGTCGGCGAGACGGCGCTGAAGCTGGAGTCGCAGATGATCATCCTCGCCACGGCGGTCAGCGGCGCGCCGTTCCTCGGGCTGCTCGGCACGGTCTGGGGCGTCATGGAAACCTTTGGCGACGTGGCCGCGTCCGGCTCCGCCAATCTCGCCGCGATGGCCCCCGGCGTGAGCGCCGCGCTCATCACCACGGTCACCGGCCTGCTCGTCGCCATCCCCGCCATGTTTGGCTACAACTACCTCGTCACCACCCTGCGCGGCATCATCGTCGGGCTGGACAATTTCGCCGCCGAACTCGGCTCCGAGTTTGAGCACAAATACGTGGACCACGGCGCGCGGGAAAAGACGTGGAAATAACGAATGCATGACGAAATCCGCATGAACAGCCAGAGCGCGTCCGCCGCGTTCGTCCTGCGCCATCCGTCATGCGTCATTTAACCCAATGCGCCGCTTTTCCGACCGCCAAAGCCTGCACTCGCTGAACGAGCTGAACGTCACGCCGATGCTCGATCTCGCGTTCGTGCTGCTGATCATTTTCATGATCACCACCCCGCTCATGGAAAACAGCGTGGACCTGCACCTGCCGTCGAGCGAGGCCGCGAAAAACGCCGTCGATCCGCAGATGGTGCAGACCATCACGATCAACCCTGCGGCGCAGATCGCCCTCAACGGCCAGCCGCTCGAACTCGCGGACCTCGAAAGCCGGCTCCTCGCGCTGACGCAGGAGAAACCCGACGCCGCCGTGGTCATCCGGTCGGATCGCGATCTGGCGGTGCAAAAACTCATCGACGTGATGGACGCCGTGAAACACGCCAAGATCACCAAGATCGGCGTGGTCACCAACCCGGCGACGCCGTGAGCGCGGCGCAACCCTGACGCGCGCCATGTCCGAAAAGTCCACGTTTCGACGCAACCTGCTGGTCGTCGCCGCGCTGCATGCTGGCTTCATCGCCGCGGTTTTTTTCTTCAGCCAGTGCCAGGGGAAAAAACCGGCCGAGCAGATCACCTGGATGGATGGCTCGCTCGGCGGCGGCGAGGCCGGACCCGCCGAAGCCGCTCCGGTCGCCCCGCCCGACGAGCCGACGCCGGAGATCGCACCCGCCCCGGAACCGCTGCCCGAGCCCGTCGTGCCGCCGGAACCGGAACCCGAGAAAATGACCTTGGTGCCTCCGCCGCCCGCCGAACCGCCTGCGCCGAGCGAGATCGTTACCCCTGCCGCCACGCCGCATCCGACGCCCCCGCTGGCCAAGCCGATCACGCCGAAGCCGAAACCCGCGACGCCAGCGCCGAAGCCCAAGCCGGCAACGACGCCCAAAGCCAAGGTCACACCAGCCGCCACCGCGGCACCAAAACCCACCGCCCCGACAACCACGCCGAAACCCAAAGGCCCGCCCGCGAAGAAGCCCGACGGCAAAGCCGACGCGAAAAAAACCGCCGGCACGGCCACCACGGCGACGGGCAAAGCGGGAGCTGGGAAGCCCGACGGCGCGGCCCCTTCCACCACGGGCAAAGCCGGAGCGGGCAAGCCCGGCGACCACGGCCCCGGCGAAGGCAACGGCCAGGGCCCGGGCAAGGTCGGCGACGGCAAAGGCAAGTCCGATTTTGGCTGGTACAACTCCATGCTCGGCGACGTCTTCAAAAACCGCTGGACCCAGCCCACCTCCGTCGTCCGCGGCGGCACGGATTTCGTCACCACGCTGAAAATCCGCATCGCCAAAGACGGCTCCATCAGCCACCGCGAAATCGTCAACGCTTCCGGCAATCCGGTGATGGACGAGTCCGTCCTCGCCGCCGCGGAAAAAGTCCCCGCCGTGGACCCGTTCCCCACCGGGATTTGCAGCGGCGATTTCTACGAGATCACGATCAATTTCAAACTGGACCAAAGCCACTGAGCCGTGGCGCAGGCTTCCAGCCTGTGGCTGTCCGACGGGCATCCCTGCCCGTCGAAAAAAGCAGCGCCACGGACGGCAGGCAGGGATGCCTGCCGGACGACCACAGGCTGGAAGCCTGCGCCACTACCCGACGAGCCACGTCACCGCGCCAGCCGCCGGGCGCACCCGCCCGGCCGGATGCCCGCTCCCGCCCGCCACGATCTCCTCCACGAGCGCGTGCTTGCCCGCGCCGGTGACGAGAAACGCGACGTGCCGCGCCGCATTGAGCAGCGGGAAAGTCATCGTGATGCGCTGCGGCGGCGGCTTCGGGCCGGTCGTCGGGATCACGTTGCGCTCCGTTTCATCCAGCGCCGGCGAGCCGGGAAAAAGCGACGCCGTGTGGCCGTCCTCGCCGAGCCCGAGCAGCACGAGATCATGCACGTAGCGCGGCTCGCCGAGGCGCGCGGCGACGGCGGCGAGCTTGTCTTCGTACTCGCGCGCCGCGGCGGCGGGAGCGATCTCGCCGCGGATGCGAAAGACATTCCCGGCCGGGATGCCCGCGGCGTCGAGCAGCGTCTCTTTCGCCATGCGGAAATTGCTGTCCGCGTGCTCCGGCGGCACGCAGCGTTCGTCGCCAAAGGTGATCTGCACACGATTCCACGGCAGGTCCGCGCCGCGCCGGACGAGCTGCGCATGCACGGCGCGCGGCGTGTTTCCCCCGCTCAGCGCGAGGCGGAAAAGTCCGCGCCCGGCGATGGCCGCCCGCGCGTGCTCGAGGATGAAGCGCGCGGCCTCGGCGGCGAAGCCGGCGGGGCGGAGGATGATCGGGGTCACATCAGTTTGCATGGCAGAGAGAATTGCAGGCAGCCCGCGCCGGCGCAGAAAAAACCGAGGTCGATGAGCGTGAGCGACGCCTTGCGCACGCTCACGGACGTGGCCGTGGCCAGCCCGAGCAAGTGCGCCGCGAGCTGGCTGAAATCCGGCTCGTGGCCCACCAGCATCACGCTCCCGTGGCTGCGATACGCGCGCAGCTCCTCCTGCGCCGCCGCCGGGTGCATCCCGCACGCCAGCCACGGCACCACGAGCAATTCCGCGCGCATCTTTTCCGCCACGATCACCGCCGTCTCGTGCGCCCGCCGCACCGGGCTGGTCAGCACCACCGAGAGTTGCATCTCGTGCGCTTCGCAAAACCGCCCCACCTGCTCCGCCTGCGCCCGCCCTTTGTCCGAAAGTGCCCGCGCCTCATCGCTAGCAGCCGGTGTGTCGGCGTTCGCGTGGCGGAGGAGATAGAGAAGCATGGAAGAAAGGATGAAGGATGAAGGATGAAGGATGAAAGACCTCAGCGGCGCAGCGCTTTCAGCCCTCATCCTTCATCCTTCATCCTTTTCTTACATCACCATCCCGCCATCGACCGTCAGCACCTGCCCGGTGATGTATTTCGCCTCCGCGCCCGCCAGAAAAGCCACCGCCGCCGCGATGTCGTCCGGCTCGCCAAATTTCCCCAGCGGGATCGCTTTCACCACGCCCGCCTTCAGCTCCTCCGGCAGCCCGCTCGTCATGTCCGTGGCGATGAAGCCCGGCGCGACCGCGTTGCACGTAATGCCGCGGCTCGACAACTCCCGCGCGATCACTTTCGTCAGGCCAATCAAGCCCGCCTTGCTTGCCGCGTAATTCGCCTGCCCGGCATTGCCCATCAGCCCCGCCACGCTCGCGATGTTCACGATCCGCCCGCTCCGCTGCTTCAGCATCGGGCGCTCCACCGCCTGGATGAAATTGAACGCGCCCTTCAGATTCGTATCCAGCACCACGTCCCAATCCTCCTCGCTCATCCGCATCGAAAGTCCGTCGCGCGTCAGCCCGGCGTTGTTCACCAGGATGTCCACGCGCGAAAAATCCGCGAGCACCTGCTCCGCCAGCGCCTTCACCGCCTTGGTGTCCGCCACGTCCACCGCGTACGCCTTCGCCAACCCCATGTGCGTGGCATTAATCTCCTCCGCCGTGCGCGCCGCGTTCTGCTCCGTGCGGCTGACCACCGCCACCCGCGCCCCCTCATTCGCCAGCCGCACCGCGATGGCATGGCCGATCCCGCGGCCGGCTCCGGTGACGATGGCGACTTGATTGGCGAAACGCATGATGAGGCTGGGTTTGGGGGCTGTTTGGAAAACGGGAGCGCAGGCTATAAAACGGGACGCTTCCGCTGTCCAGCCAATGCCTCTCGGGCGGTGGAAAAACCAGCGGGATCTCGGGTGGATGGCGGCGCTCCGCGCGCCTTGCGTAGCACTGCGCCGCAGGCCCATCTGCCCAATCGTGGCGCAGGCATTCCAGCCTGCGCCACAACTACACGGCCAGCTTCGTCCAGGCCGCGTTCGCTTTCGAGGAAGCCACAACGGCCTCGATGAAAGCCATGCCGCGGATGCCGTCGGTGATCTTCGGGTAGTCGCTCTCGATGGCTGTGGGCTTCCGCTTTTCCTGCCGGGCGCGGATCGTGGCGGCGAAGTTTTTGTAGATGTTGGCGAAGGCTTCGAGGTAGCCCTCGGGGTGCGCGGGCGGGGTGCGGCCGGCGGCGAGGGCGGCGGGGCTGAGGTAGCCGTTGGCGGTGCGATAGACCTGCATGGGCTGGTCGGGCCATTTCAGGAGGAGGGTGTTGGGCTCGCGCTGTTGCCATTCGAGGCCGCCTTTTTCGCCATAGACGCGGATGCTGAGGTTGTTCTCCTCGCCGACGGAAATCTGGCTGGCGTGGAGGACGCCTTTCGCGCCGCCTTTGAAGCGCAGGAGCACGTTGCCGTCGTCGTCCAGCTTGCGGCCTTTGACGAAGGCGGTGAGGTCGGCGGCGAGTTCGCTGATTTCGAGGCCGGTGATGTATTCGGCGAGGTTTTCGGCGTGCGTGCCGATGTCGCCGATGCAGCCGGCGGCACCGCTGCGCTTCGGGTCGGTGCGCCACGCGGCCTGCTTCTGGCCGCTGGCTTCGAGCCGGGTGGCGAGCCAGCCCTGCGGATATTCGACGACGACTTTGCGGATCTTGCCGAGCTTGCCGCTGGCGACGAGGTGCCGCGCTTCTTTGACCAGCGGGTAGCCGGTGTAGTTGTGCGTGAGGCCATAAAGCAGCCCGCTTTTTTTCACGATGGCCGCGAGAGCTTTGGCTTCGGCGAGGCTGAAGGTGGCGGGCTTGTCCGAGAGGACGTGAAAGCCGTTTTCGAGGGCCATTTTCGCCGGGGGAAAGTGCAGGTGGTTCGGCGTGACGATGGAGATGAAATCCATCCGCTCGGAAGCCGGACGGGCTTTTTCCGCCGCGATCATTTCCTGAAAGGTGCCGTAGCAGCGGTCGGCGGGGAGGAAGAAATCCGCGCCGGATTCCCGGGAGCGCTGCGGGTCGGAGCTAAACGCGCCGCAAACGAGTTCGACCTGGCCATCAATGGCGGCGGCGATGCGGTGGACGGCTCCGATGAACGCGCCGCGTCCGCCGCCGACCATGCCCATGCGAATTTTTCTGCTCATCATGTGGAGTAAAGGTGTGAGGGTTTGGAGTTGAAGAATGGGCGTTTTAGGACGCCGCGGCGCGGGATGGCGAGCGGATATTTTTCCGCCTTTTTCCCGGTTGACACACTTCCGCCACCCCGCTGTCATGCCCGCGCTCGAGCCCCGGAGCCGCCACCCAAATTTCACCCTCCCCGAACCAACCTCCCGTTTCCGACCCCAAACAACCAACCCAAACCAACAACCAACAAACCAATGTCAGCATCTACCGAAGGTAACGCACCCAACGCCAAAAGACTGCTCTTTGCGGGATTCATGGCCATCCTCGCCGCCGGCGTCGGCTATTCCGTCCGCGGAGGCATCCTCGGGCAATGGGCCGAACAGTTCGGCTTCACCATGACCGAACTCGGAGCCATCACCGGCGGCGGTCTCACGGGCTTCGGCATCGTCATCATCCTCACTTCGCTCATCGCCGACAAGATCGGCTACGGCAAGCTGATGGTCACGGCGTTCGCCCTGCACTTCATCTCCGCGGTCATCACCCTGGCCGCTCCCGCGGCCTTTGCGTCCGGCGGAAAACCTGCCGCGTTCAACTGCCTGTTCTGGGGCATGTTCATTTTTGCCGTCGGCAACGGCCTGTGCGAAGCGGTCGTCAATCCGCTGACCGCGACGCTGTTTCCGAAAAACAAGTCCCACTACCTGAACATCCTGCACGCCGGCTGGCCGGCGGGCCTCGTGCTCGGCGGTCTCGCGTCCGCTTTCATGGCGGCGAAACCCGCCGATGCAGCCACGGGCGCGGGCGCCGTCGCCGCGGTGGATTGGAAAATCCAGATGTCCCTCTTCCTCGTCCCGGTCATCGCCTATGGCGTGATGCTCCTCGGCCAGAGATTCCCGAAATCCGAAGCCGCTTCCGCCGGCGTCACGCTGGGCGAAATGATCGGCACCGTTTTCGCGCCGCTGATGCTCGTCCTGCTGGTCATCCACGCCCTCGTCGGCTACGTGGAACTGGGCACGGATTCGTGGATCAGCAAAATCACCGGAGCCATCATGGAAAGTCCCGCGGCCGGTTTGAAACTGTTCGTCTATACCTCGCTGCTCATGTTCTGCCTCCGCTTTATCGCCGGGCCGATCGTGCATCGCATCTCGCCCCTTGGCCTGCTGTTTGTCAGCGCGTGCCTCGGTGCGACCGGCCTGACCTTGCTGGGCAGCGCAGACACCATCAAAGCCTGCGTGATCGCCGCCACCGTCTATGCCTGCGGCAAGACCTTCCTCTGGCCGACGATGCTCGCGGTCGCTTCCGAACGTTTTCCGAAGGGCGGCGCCGTCGCGATCGGGATGCTCGGCGGCGTCGGGATGCTCTCCGCCGGGTTGCTGGGAGGCCCGGCCATTGGTTTCAAGCAGGACTTCAACGCCTCCGCGAATCTCAAGGAAGTCGCGCCTGCCGCCTACGAACGCTACAAGGCCGACAACGAAAACACCTTCTTCGGATTCAAAACAGTCGGCCTTAATGGAGCCAAGGTCGGCGTCCTCGAAGATGGCGGCAAGGAACTCACCCGCGCCGGTGATTTGCTCGCCAAGGAGAACAAGACCGATGAAAACCACGCCAAGCTCGCGGCCTGGTGGGAGACCGCGAAAGCGGAGGCCGACAATGACAAGAAGCCCGTGCAAAAAGCCGGCGTCTTCGGCGGCCAGAGGGCGCTAAAACTCACCGCCTACGTGCCCATGGCGATGGCCGTGCTCTATCTCCTGCTCATCTTGTACTTCAAGGCGACCGGCGGCTACAAAGCCCTGCACGTCACCGGCGAAGAGGCCAGCGGCGGCATCGAAGGGCCGAGGGAAGCCTAGCCGACACGGATCGTATCTCGCACGAGGGACAGGGTTCACGCCCTGTCCCTCGTTGTTTTTCCGGGCAAAGTGCCACCGCGTGGATCACCGCCCGAGGCACCGGGGCCGGTTGCCCGGAAAATGCGGAGACGGGGAGGCCACGGTTTGCCGATCCCGACGCCGGGGCCGCTCGCCCACAACGCAAAAAACCCGGCGTCCGCGCGGGGCGGAGCCGGGTTTTTGAAAGGGGAGGTGCCCGGTTAAGCCAGCTTGGCCAGCGCCTTGTTCACGGCGCTCTTGTGGCGGCTGGCGGAGTTGCGGTGGACTCGTCCGTTTTTCACGGCCTTGTCGATCGAGGAGATGAACTGCGCGGCCGCCGCGGTGGCCTTGGCCTTGTCGGTGCCTTTGAGCGTTTCGCGCATGCTCTTGAGCTGGTTTTTCACCGCGGTCAGGGCGCGGCGGTTGGTGAGGGTGCGGCGGGTCGTTTGACGGGCGCGTTTGGCTGCGGATTTGGTATTGGCCATGGGTCGTTTTTGGAAAAGGGTCGCCAAACTAGCGGCCCGGTCTGCCCTGTCAAGCGCCGCCTTGCGCTGCGGCGCCAAGGATCGCGCCGAGCCGGGTGCGGCCGTGCTGGAATTCCCCGGCGGGGAGCGCAGCGAGCCCCGGCTCACCCGCCTGCCGCATGAAATCCACGCGCCGCCCGACCGCGCGGAAAGTCTGCGGCGCGCGCATCACGACAGCCGCACGAGATCGCGCAGAAACTGCATCCAGATGAAAAACATCCCGCGCCACGAGTAGCGGACCTCGCCGGCGGCGTCCTGCTTGAGGATGCCGCTGGCGATGTTGTGGGTGATCTGGGCGCGGAGATCTTTCTGGATGTCGAGCTGGATGGCATCGGGATCGAGGTCCGCGAGGTCGGCCAGCGCCACGCGGTTCATGTGCAGAAAGTGGCGGTGGCTTTCGTGCATTTCGAGGAAGGTCAGGTCGCCCCGCAGCCGGTTCACGCGCCACTGCGGGACGAGTTTCAGGCTGTAGCTAAAGGGGTAGTTCCACGTCGTCCAGACCGTGCCATCCTGCGCGCGGGAAGAGATGCTGAGGTAGTAAAAGGCGACGTTGTGCTGGTCGATGAGGCAGATCGCGGCCTGGGCGCGTTCCGCGCTTTTGTAAAAAAGGCGGAAGAACTGCGCGTAGTTCTGCCAGTCCCAGCCCACGTCGTCCACGTGCTCGAAACTCTCGCCCTCCACCTCCTCCGTGATCTCCTCCAGCGCGGGGAAGGCATCGGCCTGCGGCGGCGTCTTGTGGCGGAGATTTTTTTCCAGCGGGAGCGTGAGCTTGCGGACCCGCGTGAGGATTTCCAGCCAAGGCAGGAGCAGCCAGCTCGACGCGCAAAACACGCCCGCCTGCCAGTAACCGCTGAAGAGCCAGCCAATGAGAAACGAGGTCACCAGCACGCCGAGCGCACCGATTTTGCGCAGCGCCGGATGCGGCATGGTCCGCAGGCTCATGCTCAGGGCGATGGTGCCGAGGACGATCAGGAACTGGGAGCCGAGGCTCCATTTCGCCAAATCGAGATCCACGGCGGCGACGAGGGAAAAAGGCGCGGCGGTCACGGGGCGATGCTGTTCTGCGCGAGGAAACCTGCCAATTCCTCCGGCCCGAAATCCGCGAGCAGCGCGCCGCTGCCGGTGACGAGGGTGGGCGTGCGCGACTGGCCGGAGAGGCGGATCATGGCGTCGAAATCGGCGCGGCTTTTTTCCACGTCG
>JAYWEB010000276.1:0-9590 GCA_043779575.1 Chthoniobacter sp.
TCGTCGCCGTAGATCGTGCTGATCGGCACGGCGGCGATGCGCGCACCGCGGCGGGAGGCGACGACGAGCATCTCCGTTTCGTAGTCAAACTTCACCGTCTCAATCGCCACCATCGCGGGCGCGAGGTCGCGGTGGATCATGCGGAAGCCGCACTGCGAATCCGGCACCTCGTGCCCGCACACGCGGCTGATCTGCCAGGACATGAAGCGGTTCGTCATCCGGCGCACGAACGGCATCCGGCGCGTGTCGGTCATCCGCGTGCCGACGAACAGCGGCACGCGGGTGGCGTTGGCGGCGGCGAGAAAGTTCGGGATCTCCTCGGGCAAATGCTGGCCATCGCCGTCTAGGATGAGCGCGTATTCGATCCCCATCCGCGCGCTCAGCTCGCGCAGCCCCGTCTTGATCGCCGCGCCTTTGCCCTGGTTGACCGTGTGCCGGATGACCTCCACGCCGGCCGCCCGCGCTTCCTTCTCCGTGCCATCCGTGGAGCCGTCATCCACCACCAGCACCGTGTCGAGCTGCGCGTGCGCCCGCGCCGCCACCTCGCGGATGTGCTTCTCCTCGAAGTAGCACGGGATCAGCGCGGCGACGTTGCTGCGGTCAATCCGCATGGGGTGCCGCTTTCCCCGGCTGGAAATCCGCCGCGTGATAACTCGACCGCACCAGCGGCCCCGACGCGACATGCGCGAAACCCTTCTTCTCCGCGATCTTCTTGTAGAGTTGGAAAGTGTCCGGGTGGACGTATTCCAGCACCGGCAGATGCTGCGCCGTCGGGCGCAGATACTGGCCCATCGTCAGCGCCTCCACGCCCGCCTCGCGCAGGTCGTCCATCGTCTGAAAAATCTCCGGCTCCGTCTCCCCGAGCCCGAGCATGATGCCGCTTTTCGTCGCCAGGCCGGGCGCGATCTCCTTCATCCGCCGCAGCACCGCGAGCGAGAGCCGGTACTTCGCCCGCGAACGCACCAGCGGGGTCAGCCGCTCCACGGTCTCGACGTTGTGGTTGAAAATGTGCGGGCGCGCTTCCGCGATCATCCGCAGACATTCCTCCTTCGCGTGAAAGTCGGGCGTCAGCACTTCGATGGTGATCTCCGGCTGCGCGGCGCGGATCGCCTCGATGGTCCGCGCGAAATGCGCCGCGCCGCCGTCGCGCAAATCATCGCGCGCCACCGCCGTCACCACCACATGCCGCAGCTTCATCCGCGTCACCGCCTCCGCCACGCGCTCCGGCTCATCGGCCTCCAGCGCGAACGGTTTCGCCGTCGTCACCGCGCAGAAGCCGCAGGCCCGCGTGCAGCGCTCCCCGGCGATCATAAAAGTGGCCGTGCCCGCGCTCCAACACTCCCAGCGATTCGGGCACTGCGCCTCCTCGCAGACCGTGTGCAGCCGCAGGTCGGAGATCAGCGCCTTCGTGGAAAAGAACACGGGATTCGAGGGCAGCCGGACTTTGATCCAGTCGGGCTTTTTCGCCAAATGGAGAGCGGGGTCGATCTTTGCGCAGGACATGGGCGCAGAGGTTAGGGGCCGAGCGCCCAAAAGCAATCTCCCCCACCCCGCCCTCGGAAAAATTCCCCTTTGAACCGCCTCACAAAACCCATTGGCCCGCGGTCTGCTTTCTCAACCCCCAGAATGACTCTCACTCCCACCGCTCCCAAACGCGTTCTCTTCGTCGATGACGAAACCGCGCTGCTCGATCTCTACCGCCTCGCCTTTGAAAAGGAGGAGAACCGCTGGGATTTCGAGTTCACCGATGACGCCGCCAAGGCCCTCAAGCTGATGGAGGCCGCGCCCTTCGATGTGGTGGTCACCGACATGCGGATGCCGATCATGTCCGGCGCCGATCTCGTTTTGGAAGTCATGAAACGGCACCCGCAAACCTCGCGACTCATCCTCTCCGGCTACGCGGATCAGGAGCAGGTCGCGCGCTGTATCGGCGCCACGCACCAGTTCATCGCCAAGCCCGTCGGCCTCCAGGTGCTGCGCTCCACGATCTGCCGCGTCTGCACGCTCGACTACCTGCTCGGCGACGAAAAACTGCGCTCCCTCTTTGCCGAACTCCGCACCGTGCCGAGCCTGCCCTCGCTCTATTTCCGCATCAATGAAGCGCTCGCCAACCCCGACACCTCGATCGAGCAGATCGCCGAGATCGTGCAGCAGGATCCGGGGATGACCGCGAAGATTCTCCAGTTGGTGAACTCCGCCTTCTTCGGCATCTCCCGGCGCATCACCAGCCCGGTCGAGGCCGTGCAATTCCTCGGCGTCGGCCGCCTCCGCTCGCTCGTCCTTTCGCTCCACGTTTTCTCCTGCTTCGACGAATCGAAGCTCGGCGGTTTCTCCCTCGAAAGGGTCTGGAGCCACAGCATTTCCACCGGCGTCGTGGCGCAAAAAATCGCGCGCCAGGAAAAAATGGACCGCGCCACCACCGACGAAATTTTTGTCGCCTCCGTGCTCCATGACATCGGCAAAGTGATGCTGGCGTCGAGCATGCCCGAGCGCTACTGCCAGGCCATTCAACTCCGCGATGCAGGCCAGCACACTATGGTCCAGGCCGAGCGCGAAATTTTCGGCGCCAGCCACTGCGAGGTCGGTGCCTATCTGCTCGGGCTCTGGGGTCTGCCCGGCTCCATCGTCGAGGCCATCGCCCTGCACCACGAACCCGAGCGCAGCGGCCTCGCGGTCTTCAGCCCGCTCTCCGTGGTGCATGCCGCGAACGTGCTCGAAAAGGACATCAGCAATCCCGCCGGACATCCCGACCGCGAGACGGTGAACGCCGAATATCTGAAAGCCGTCGGCAAAGGCGACCGCATGGATGATTGGGAAGACGGCGCGCGCGAGGTCCTCGCGCCGAAGAACTAACCGAGCAGCGCCTTTGCCTGCGCGAGGGCCGCTTCGAGTTGCGACGGGTCTTTGCCGCCGCCGCGGGCGTTGTCAGGCTTGCCGCCGCCTTTGCCGCCGACGAGCGGGGCGATGGCGCTGATGATTTTCCCGGCTTGGAATTTCGCGGTGAAATCGGGCGAGACGGATGCGACGAGGGCGACGCTGTGGCCGGGGTCACTGACCCCGGCTACAACGACCACGCCTTTGAAAGCGGCGGCTTTGAGCGCGTCGGCCACGGTCTGCAGCGTGTCGCCGTCGGCAGTGCCGAGGTTGGCGATGATCGCGGGCGTGCCGTTGATCGTCTCGGCCTTTGCGAGCAGATCCTTCGCGCGCCCGGCGGCCTCGCGTTGCTGCGCGGACTTGAGGGCCTTCTCGAGTTCCTTTTCGTGCGAAAGCAGCGCGTCGAGTTTCTTTTCCACGTCAGAAAGCGGCGCGCCGATCTTCGCGGCGAGCGCGTGGAGGCGCTGCATGTCGGAAAGCGCGGCGTCGTAGGCGGTGAGGCCGGCCACGGCTTCGATGCGGCGGACGCCGGCGGCGATGGCCGCTTCGCTATTGATCCTGAAAATCCCGATCTCCCCCGTGGCCCGCGTGTGCGTGCCGGCGCACAGCTCTTTGGAAAATCCGCCGATATCGACCAGCCGCACGGTCTCGCCGTATTTGTCGCCGAAGAATTGCATGATGTCCGCGCGCCCCTTCACGTCGGCGTAGGCGACTTCGTTCCACTGCACGGCAGCGTTTTCCACGATGCGCTCATTCACGAGCCGCTCGATGTCGCGCACCTGCGCGGGCGTGAGCGCGGCGCTGTTGAAGTCGAAAGTCAGCTTGTCCGGCCCCACGAAGGAGCCCTTCTGCGTGGCCTCGCGCGAGACGACCTCGTGCAGCGCCCAGTGCAGCAGATGCGTGACGGTGTGGTGCCGCTGGATGGCGTGGCGGCGGTCGCGATCGACGGTGAGCGTGACCGTGCTGCCGATGGCGGGGGAGTCATGGGAGGGATGGGACGGATGGGACTTATTCTTCCCATCACTCCCCTCGGTCCCATCCAGGAAATGCAGCCACGTAGCACCGCTCTTCTGCGTATTGGTGAAACGCCACGTCTGCGCGCCGTGGGACAGCTCGCCGGTATCGCCGACCTGCCCGCCCATCTCGGCGTAAGCGGCGCTGGCGTCGAGGATCACGGCGGTCTTGTCCTTCAGGCTCACCACTTCCAGCACCTTCGCCCGAGTGGTGAGGGCGTCGTATCCTACAAACTTCGTCGGCTTCTTGGTTTCGATCTCGGAGAGCTCGATCACCTGCCTCTTCTGCGCAGCGCGGGCGCGAATGCGCTGCTGCTCCATCAGCCGTTCAAAACCTGCCGTATCCACCTTCAAGCCACGCTCTCGGGCCATGAGTTCGGTCAGGTCGAGCGGGAAGCCATAGGTGTCGTAAAGCTGGAAGACAAAATCACCGTCTAGGTGACGCTCTGCAGCACGATGCGCCGCCCCGACAATTAGCAATTCAACATCAAGCAGCTTCTTTCTCCATTCTTCGAGGAACGCGTAAAAACCACCGGGAGCGTTTGCTGGAGCCGCCAAGACGCGTCTAAGCTCCCTAGCAAATCCAAGCACTGCCTCCAACGCTTGCCGGTCCTCCGCAGTCGTTGTTTCGAGTCTGATGTCGAACTCGAAAATGTTGCGCTGTGCTTCCCTTTCAAAGCGTCGCTTTATCTTCTCAAGCGTAGGTCTGGCAGCTTCGGAGGCGTCAGGTATTGCCTTCAGTTCAGCCGCCGTTTTGCCAACAAGGTTTTTTTCGTAGATCTCAATGACCAAAGCTTCGATTTCGGGTCGCTCTACAATGCGCGTTTCAAAGAGTTGGATCCCCCGATCCAGCGTCCGATTAAACGCCTCCTCCTCCCGCTTCAGCACTTCTTCGACGTGCTTTTGCCGCTCGCGGAGGGCGGGGAAGATGCCGCCCATTTCACGCGCGAGCGTGGCGACGAGCTTGTAGAAAAACGGCTCCTTGAACCCAAGCGAGCGGCCGTAGCGCACGGCGCGGCGCAGGATGCGGCGGAGGACGTAGTTGCGGTCGGTGTTGCCGGGCTGGATGCCGTCGGCGATGGCGAAGCTGAGCGTGCGGATGTGATCGCCGATGACGCGGAAGGCGACGTCCACTTTCTCCTGCTCGGTGGTGGGGATGACCTGCCCGGCGGCGTTTGGCTGCGGGAGGGTGCTGCCGTAGCGGTGGCCGCTCATCTTTTCCAGCTCGTCGAAGAGCGGGCGGAAGATGTCGGTCTCGTAGTTGGAGATTTTGGCGTTGGCGAAGTCGGTGAAGCCCTTTGTGCCCTGGATGATCGAGGTCAGGCGCTCGAAGCCCATGCCGGTATCGACATGCTTAGCGGGGAGAGGATCAAACGCCCATTCGACCGGGACGCTCATGGTCAAGCCGTTGCCCAGGTCATCCTCCCGATACTTCGTGATGCGGGCGTTGAACTGGATGAAGACGTTGTTCCAGATCTCGATGCACTCGGCGCTGCTCTGGTTGACGAGCCGGCCGCGGGTGTCGCCGGAGGGGGTGAGGTCGATGTGGATCTCGCTGCACGGGCCGCACGGGCCGGTCTCGCCCATCATCCAGAAATTGTCCTTCTTGTTGCCGTTCACGATGTGGATGGCGGGGTCGAGCCCGACGCTGCGGAACTTCTCCGCCCACAGCTCCCACGCCTCCTGGTCGCGCTCGCTCGGGTCGCCCGGATCGGGCTGGTAGATGGTGGCATAGACGCGGTTCGGCGGGAAATGGAAGCGCTCGACGATCAGCTCCCACGCCCACTCGATGGCTTCCTTTTTGAAGTAATCGCCGAAGCTCCAGTTCCCGAGCATCTCGAAGAAGGTGTGGTGGTAGGTGTCGAGCCCGACGTCATCGAGGTCGTTGTGCTTGCCGCCGGCGCGGATGCACTTCTGCGTGTCCGCCGCGCGGGTCTTCGACCCTTTGATGGCTCCGCTCCACGTGTCCACATCCGGCGCGCGTTCGCCGAGGAAGATGGGGACGAACTGGTTCATCCCCGCGTTGGTGAAAAGCAGGTTCGGCGAGTCCGGCAGGAGCGACGAACTCGGCACGATGGTGTGCTGTTTCTCGCGGAAGAAATCGAGGAACTGCTGGCGGATTTGGACGCTGGTGAGCATGGCTTTGGGAAAAGGGAGGGCGAAGTTAGCGCGCCGCGCGTAAAGGTAAAGGCGCGAGGCGGTGCGGTCGGCTCAGTTTGAAAAACACGGTCATTCTGAACGGAGGTCAGGAGGCTTTGCGAACTGACCGCAGTGAAGAATCGCTGACGGTACGCGGGCGGAGGCGGTGCGGAGCTTGGGACGCACAACTCACCAGACCGCCTCCGCCCATTTAGAGTCAGCGATTCTTCACTGCGTTTCGCTCCCACCTTCGCCCACAGCGAAACTCCGTTCAGAATGACGGCAGTCTATTGAGCGGCCCACCTTGCACCGCTTGCGGATTGCGCAATCTCAGTCGGTGATGCCCCGGTAACGCAGCGGCACGTAGCCTTCGCTGACCATCCCGGCGATGGCGCGTTCGGTCGCGCGGGTCTTGCTGAACGGCGCGGCTTCGTAAAAGAGGGCGCGGGTTTTTTCCTCGTCCAGCCAGCGGACGAAAAGGAGGACGTGCCCGCCGCCGGTGTTCATCACGTCGGCGGGGCGCAGCGCATCCGCGGACGCGAGCCGCTGGCACGTCGAGGCCAGCATGGCGGTGGAGTGTTTCTGCGGGAGCTTCCAGCAGCGCGAGATGAAGCCCGAGCAGTCGATCCCCACGGCGTCGCCGCTGACCGCCGCGCCGCCCTTCCGGCGCTTCTCGGCGGTATAGACATCGCCCGCGGCCCTGCCCTTGCGGAGCCCCGCGTCGTAGCTGGCCGGCGTATCGAACCCGCCCCATTTGTAGGCCATGCCGGTGTTCTTCGCCCCCGGCTCCCAGCAGTCGCCCGCGGGATCACCGTGCCCGCCCGCCCGGTCCGGCGTGTGGATCTCGATACCCGCGGAGTCCTGGCCATGCCGGAGGTTTTGCGGCGCGGCGGTCCAGCGATGCTGAATGAAAGTTTCGGCGATCTGCAAAGCCTCGGCGCGAGTCACCGAATCCGCCCGCATCGGCGCGACGAAGCCAGCCAGAAGGGCGAGCAAGAGCAGTGGAAAACGCATGGACATGGCTGGAACGGGGTAGCGGAAAAAAGGACGGCGAAACTAGCGCGCCCCACGGAAAGGTAAAGCCCGCGGAGGAGCAAATCCTTCTCCGACGGCGGAAGACGCCCAGCCGCTTGCCGGGACCGTTTTCTCCAAGATTCCGCCCGCAACCGGATTGTCTCCGCGCTCGAATTGCCCATTGGCGTGCGGGCCGATGTTCGGCTACCACTCCACCCCTTTCGCATGATCCGCCGCTGCTCTCTCACCACCATCGCCACTGCCGCCGCCGTTCTTTTCACCGGCTGCAAGCGCGAGGAAATCCGCGTCTATTCCGTCGCCAGGGAAACCGCGCCGGCTCCCGCAAACGCCCCGGCGGACGCCCCGATGCCCGCCGCCAATGCCCCGCGCCCGCAGCTCACTTACACGCTGCCCGCCGGCTGGCAGGACGCGGGTCCGACCGCCATGAGCCTCGCCAATTTCCGCATCAAGACCGACGCCGGCGAGGCCAGCGTGAACATCACCCCGCTCGCCAGCATGGCCGGGCAGGAGGCGGCGATCGTGAATATGTGGCGCGAGCAGGTCGGGCAGAAACCGCTCACGCCGGACGCACTCCCCGGCACGCTCACGCCGGTCGAAATCGGCGGCGAGAGAGGCCAGCTTTTTGAAATCAGCGGGCTGCGCGCCGGCCAGGTGGTGCGCATCATCACGGCGTTTGTGCATCGCGGCGGAGCGAGCTGGTTTTACAAACTGCAGGGTGCCGACGCCGCCCTCACCGCGCAGAAGCCGGTGTTCGTCGAGTTTTTGAAAACCGTGCGGATCAAGGAGCCGGGCCGCGCGCCGGCGGCCGAGGTCGCCAAAGTCGCGGACCCCGCGGCGGCGGCGGAACCGGAGTTCAAATGGAAGGTGCCGGAGGGCTGGCAGACGCTGCCCGCCGGGCCGATGCAGGTCGCGAAGTTCGCCGTCCCCGCGCGCGCTGGCGCGAAAGCCGAGGTCTTCGTCAGCGTCTTCCCGAGCGACACCGGCGGCGCGCTGGCCAACGTCAACCGCTGGCGCCGCCAGCTCGGCCTCGAAGCCGTGGATGAAGCCGGGCTGAAGCCGCTCGTGACCCCGCTCGACGGCGCACCCGGCGCGCAGCTCGTCGATTTGAAAAACGACGCGAAGGCCATGCTCGGGGCCATCGTCCCGCGCGAGGGTCGCTGGTGGTTTTACAAACTCATGGGCGACACCGCCGCCGTCAGCGCGGAGCGCGAAGCCTTCGTGCGCTTCGTGCAAACCGCGCCATGACCTCGGTTGGGATGACGGCTGTTTTCAAAACGCGAAACACGCGCAGGAACGCGAAAAGGCGCGAAAGGGATTTTTTAGGATTTTCGCGGCCTTTCGCGAACCTCCGCGTGTTTCGCGTTCAAAATCCGAGCGCACTCGCCGCCGCCTGACGTCCGCCACTTTCTCCATGCTCGACAATCTCTGGAAGTTTTTCACCTCGCTCCGCCTGACCGTGGTGCTGCTCGCACTGTCGGTCCTGCTGATCTTTTTCGGCACGCTTTCGCAGGTCGATGAAGGACTGTGGAAGGCGCAGAAAATCTGGTTCGAGAGCTGGATCATCACCGCGCAGCACCTGCAGCTTTTCGGCTGGAAATTCACCGTCCCGATTTTTCCCGGCGGCTATCTCATCGGCTTCACCCTGCTCGCGGGGCTGACCGCCGCTTTCATCCACCGCTTCACCTGGCGCTGGGACAAGCTCGGCATCCACCTCACGCACGGCGGCGTGATCCTGCTGCTCCTCGGCCAGTTGCTCACGCAGAAACTCGCGATCGAGAGCTACATCGAGTTCAAGGAAGGCGAGACGAAGAGCTACGCGGAGCATCATCGGCACAACGAACTCGCCTTCATCCGCGACGCGGGCGACGGGCGCGAGGAGGTCGTCGTCATTCCCGAGTCCATGCTGAAAGCGGGCGCGGAAATCCGGCACGAGAAACTGCCCTTCACCGTGCGGGTGAAAGAGCACGGCGTGAACTGCCAGCTCCGCCGCCGCGGTCCGATGGTCGATGGTCCGGCCACCGCCACGCAGGGCGCCGGCACGCAGCTCGTCGTCGAGCCGCGGGCGGAGGCCAAGGACATGGACTCGCGCAATCTGCCCTACGCCTGCATCGAGCTGCTCGACGGCGGAAAAAGTCTCGGCACCTGGCTGGTCACGCCGTGGCTGCCGCTGCTCGGCAGCGCGCCGCAGGTGGTCGAGGCCGGCGGGCAAAAGCTGCGCGTCGAGCTGCGTTTCGAGCGCTCCTACCAGCCGTTCGAGATCACGCTGCTCAAGACGAGCAACGAGACCTATCGCGGCACCGACATCCCGAAAAACTTCCGCAGCCGCGTCCGCGTGGTGGATGCCAAGACCCGCGAGGCGCGCGAGGTGGACATCTACATGAACCACCCGCTGCGCTACGCCGGGCTCACCTTTTACCAGGCGCGGATGGGCCGCGATCAGGACGACCCGCAGCGCGGCACCAGCGCGCTCCAGGTCGTGCGCAACCCCGGCTGGCTCACGCCCTACGCGGGCGTCTTTATCGTGGCCGC
>JAYWEB010000277.1:0-3873 GCA_043779575.1 Chthoniobacter sp.
AGCCGCCGGAAACCTAACCTTGCAGGAAAAGCCGGTGGCTTCTAACGTCCCGGCAACTTCGCTGTCCAAAACCGCGCCATGGCCACCCGCAAACGCACCACCGCCCGCTCCAAGCCCAAGGTCGCCGCGCGCCGTCCTTCCAAAACCCCCAAGCGCAAGGCCGTCACCCCGCGTTTTCCCCTCCAGCGCCAGTTCGATTTCGAGGAGGCCCAGGGCCGCTGGTTCAATCTCCGCGCCATCTTCAACAAGCTGAACGCCCGCTATTTTCGCAACCGGATCACGGGCTATCGCCTCGTCTGGGGGCGCAAACGCCGCGAGCGCCCGCGTGAGACCGTCGTCTTCGGCACCATTCAGGAGGAGGACCGGATCATCCGCATCCACCCCCTGCTCGACCGGAGCTTCGTCCCGCTCTGGTTCGTCGAGTATGTCGTCTATCACGAGATGCTCCATTCCGTCGTCGCCGACCTCTACGACGAGCAAGGTCGGCGAGTCGTGCATCACGACCGTTTTCTGGAAAAAGAGCGCCGTTTCCACTGGTTCCGCCGCGCCAAGGCGTGGGAGCAGGAAAACCTCGCGCGCTTCCTTCAGTAGGCCGCGCTCCATCGAGACGAGCCCGCTGCCCGGGTTCGCGACCATCCTCGGGATGGTAAAAGGCGAGACGCGGCCAATGTCGCTGACGCTGTGGGTGAGGCTGTGCCAGAAGGTTTTCAGATCATGGCCCACGGGAGTGATCGCGCGCAATCCGGTGATGACGACACTGCGTTGCTGCGACATAGGGCGCGCAACGGGGATGGGAATCGAGGGGTGTGGCAATGGGAAAAATAGGCGCGGGATAGAGCGGGTGGTTCGGTGGGGCTGGCGGGTTTTTTGGCGGCGCGGCGGTGGAAAAAACCTGCTGGCAGCCTGAACGGAGCACCGTGTGGGCGAAGGTGGGGCGGCGCGGAGCCCGAAAAGACAACACGGTCATTCTGAACGGAGTTTCGCCGTGGGCGAAGGCGGGGGCGAAACGCAGTGAAGAATCGCTGACTGAAACGTGGGCGGAGGCGGTGCGGAGCGTAGGCGGATCTTCCCAGAGCCGCATCTGCTGACTGCGGGACTAGGAAGTCCCGCCTACACTCCCACCGCCTTCGCCCGCGCGCTGTCTCGCGGACTCGGCTCTTCACTCCCTTCCCGCCCGCCTTCGCCCACCGGGAATTCCGTTCAGAATGACGGTGTTTTTTGAGCTGCCATGTCGCTCTGGAGATCGCCGGCGAATAGTTCTCCGGCCTGCGGATCGGCTGGTCGCCGAGCCTTGCGACGGGCGCGCGCGGCTGCTAGTTTTCGCGTTATGAACGCCCTTGCCGCCCGCCTGCCCGAAATCACCGTCGAAGAATATCTCGCTGATGAAGTGTTCTCCGACGTGAAGCGCGAATACCTCGGCGGGGTCGTCTATGCGATGGCCGGGGCGAGCGAGCCGCACAATTTCATCGCGACCAACCTGATTGGTTTGCTCTACGCGCAGTTGCGCGGGAAGCCGTGTCAGGTTTTCGGCTCGGACATGAAGGTGCGGCTGCGCCCGCTCGACAGCACCTACTTCTATTACCCGGATGCCATGGTGGCCTGCGATCCGTCGGACAGCGGGCACGGCTGGCGCGAGCGGCCCGCGGCGCTTTTCGAGATCATCTCCGAGGGCACGCGGCGGGTGGATGAGCGGGAAAAGCGCATCCCGTATCTCCAGCTTCCGAGCTTGCAGGCTTATGTCCGCATCGAGCAGGACCGGCCCGAGGTGGTGGTGGATCGGCGCACGCCGGAGGGTTGGAAAAGCGAGCGCGTGAGCGGGCTGGACGCGGTGGTGCGGCTGCCGGAGTTGGGGATCGAACTGCCGCTGGCGGAGTTGTTCGAGCGGGTGAAATTTGAGGGCTGAGCGGCGCAGCGGCTCAGCTCCCTGTCGTCCATGAACAAGTCCTTTAACCGGCAGTGGCTGGGCAGTTTTCTCTCGGCGTTGGTTGGTTGGTTTGCCCCATTGGGATGGTCGATGCTCCGGTCTGGCCTACCCAAGCCCAAGGAATGGGACAGTAACACGCTTATCCTAATGGTGATTTCCTTCTTGATTGTATTCGTAGTTTGGCTGGTTGCGCTCGTGCCTCTCTACATGCTGGTTCCACGCAATTCACTTCTGTGGCGCTGGCCCATTTGCACCTTTTGCGGGGCAATGGCCGGAGCTGCCATTATGTTTGCAGTCGATATTCGTCACTTTCTCCAGGACCCATTGGATAACCTGATCCTCACTGCCGCTGTCATAGGTGGCACGACCTGCCTTTTCGGATCACTTACGAGAGATTTTTTCGCTTTGACACCACCAACATGCGCAACTCCATATCCTATATGAAAGGTGTCATGTGAGCGTGGAATCACTGTCTAACTCCCCGTCTTTACCTCGACAATATCGTGCGGGGCGCTTTCGCGCTGGCCGGCGGGGCTGACGCGGATGTAGCGGGCTTTTTTGCGCAGCGCGCCGAGGTCGGGTGCGCCGAGGTAGCCCATGCCGCTTTGCAGGCCGCCGGCGAGCTGGGTGAGGACGGTGTCGAGCGGGGGGCTGACTTCCTTGAGGGCTTCGACGCCTTCGGCGGCGACTTTGCGGGCGGCGTCCCGGCCGGTGTGGCCGTAGCGGGCGGCGCTGCCGGCCTGCATGGCGGCGAGGCTGCCCATGCCGCGGTACTGTTTGTAGAGCTTGCCATTGATCTCCATGAGGGAGCCGGGAGCCTCGGGGCAGCCGGCGAGGAGGCCGCCGCAGATGACGGCGTGGGCGAGGGTGAGGGCTTTGACGATGTCGCCGCTTTTGGTGATGCCGCCGTCGGCGAGAATGGTGACGCCTTTTTTCTCCGCGGCGCGCGAGGCGACGTAGAGCGCGGTGAGCTGCGGGATGCCGACGCCGGCGACGATGCGGGTGGTGCAGATGCTGCCGGGGCCCTGGCCGATCTTGATGATCTGCGCGCCGCACTTCGCGAGGTAGTCCACGCCTTCGCCGCTGGTGACATTGCCGGCGATGATGGGGAGGTCGCGGAACTGCTCGCGGATGAGGCGCACGGTGTCGCCCACGCCTTTGCTGAAGCCGTGCGCGGTGGAGACGGCGACGACATCGACGCCGCGCTCCACGAGCCCGCCGACGTGGGCGAGGATGCGGTCGCGGTCGAGTTCGCCGGTGGAATTGCGCGTGGCGCTGACGGCCGCGCCGCACAGCAGGCGGAAGCTGGCGTCGCGCGCGGGTTTGAGCTGGGTGTGGCGCTCCTGCATGATGCGCTCGATGTCGCTGATCGTGAAAAGGCCGCGCAGGCGGTCGGCGTTATCGACGACGAGAAGTTTGTGGATGCCGATGTGCTCGGAGAAAAAGCGGTCGGCGCGGGCGATGGGATGGTCGCCGAGTTCGCGCTCGTGGATGGTGTGGACCTGGGCGCGCGGCGTCATGGCATCGGCGACCCGGATGGCGGCGTAACGCGGGCGGACGGTGTGGCCGGGGAGCAGGCCGAGGAGCGTGCCTTTTTCATCCACGACGGGGAAGGTGCGGAAGCCGAAGCCGCGCTGCTCGACGAGCGCGAGGACATCGCCGATGAGCTGGTCGGGCGCGATCTTGATGGGTTCCTGGATGAGCCCGTGGATGTTATTTTTCACCCGCGAGACCTGGCTGAGCTGCTCGCGCTCGGAGAGGTTGCAATGGATCAGCCCGAGCCCGCCCGCGAGCGCCATGGCGATGGCCATGGGCGCCTCGGTGACGGTGTCCATGTCCGCGGAGATGATGGGGATGCGGAGGTGGAGGCGGTCGGCGAGCGTGGTTTCAAGGTTGGCGTCGCGCGGGAGGATCTCGGAGTAGAGCGTGGCGAGGGTGACGTCGTCGTA
>JAYWEB010000278.1:0-9573 GCA_043779575.1 Chthoniobacter sp.
GGATGTCCTGGATGTGGCGGAGCCAGTTGTCCACGAGGCCGATGCGGCGCTGGGTGAGGGCGGCGGCGACGCCGGCGCAGCCGTAGTGGCCGACGACGAGGATGTGCTCGACGCGGAGGACATCGACGCCGAACTGGAGGCAGGAAAGGCAGTTCAGGTCGGTGTGGACGACGACGTTGGCGACGTTGCGGTGGACGAAAAGTTCGCCGGGCCGGAGGTTGACGATGGAATTGGCCGGGACGCGGGAGTCGGCGCAACCGATCCAGAGATACTTCGGCGACTGCTGCTGGGCGAGGGTGGCGAAGAAGGTGGGATCCTCGGCGTGGACCTGGGCGGACCAGCGGCGGTTGTTGGCGATGAGATGCTGGAGGTCAGGCACGCGGCGTTTCTAGGCGGGGCGCGGGAGGATGTCGAGCGGCGCGGCCGGGGGCTGGACGGCGGCGGGGAGAAAGAGATTGCGCCACTCGGCGATGGCCCAGCGGGCGAGGCCGCGGAGGAGGAGTTTGCCGGAGGTGGCGTCGGGGAGGAAGCCGCCGACGAGGAGGCGCCAATGGGCGTTGCGCGCGC
This sequence comes from Chthoniobacter sp., assembly GCA_043779575.1. GTDB lineage: Bacteria > Verrucomicrobiota > Verrucomicrobiia > Chthoniobacterales > Chthoniobacteraceae > Chthoniobacter. The sequence continues at coordinate 568 of JAYWEB010000278.1, forward strand.
CGTAGGTGCCGGTGGCGATTTTGCGGCGGGCGAGGGCGGCGAGGCGGCGATTGTAGAAGGCCATGAAGGCGGCGACGACGCGGCCGGGTGGGCCGTCGAAGGGGAAGAAATCGAACTGCGTGGCGGGGTCGGCATAGACCTGGCGCACGGGGCCGAGGTGGTAGAGCGCGATGTCGAGGAGGAAGGCGGCGGCCATGAGTTCGGCGTCGCCCATGTAGAAGTATTTGTCGCGGTAGATGGCGTCGAACCACGCGCGGTAGCAGAAGGCGAAGCGCGCGTTGTATTTCTCCACGCACGCGGCGGTGTCCTCGCCATCGAGCGCGCGGGCGATCATGGACTGCGCGCCGTGCGCGGTGAAGGCGCAGAAATCGAGGCCGGGGCTGTAAAGCGGATCGAGAAAGCCGGCGGCGTCGCCGGCGAGCGCCCAGCCGTCGCCCATCACCCGGTCGCTCACGTAGGGCAGTGCGGAGTAGGCGCGCTGGTCGCCGGTGATGGGTTGGGCATCGCCGAGGAGTTCGCGGCCCACGGGGTGGGTTTGAAAATGCGCGCGGAGCCGCTCGCCGATGGTCGCGCCGGCAGGCGGGGTGAAGAGCCGCGTGTCATAGACGAGCCCGATGCTGTAGTCGCCGCCTTTGAGCGGGATGATCCAGGTCCACCAGCCGAGGCCCATGAGGTGATTGGTGGCCCACGAGCGGCTCGTGGTCGCGGCCTGGGCCCAGGCGGGAAATTTCGCGCGCAGCGTCGGGCCGTCCCAATCGCGAACGCCGGTGAAGCGCGCCCAAAGCGCGTTCGTGGGCAGGTCGGTCATCGGGCGAAAGAGGTCCAGTTTCCGCGCGATGACGGCGGCGCGTCCGCTGGCATCGACGACCCACCGCGCCCGCACCGTGCGCGTCTCGTCGGCGTGCTGGACGGTCACGACATTGCGCCCGGCACCACCGAGATCGAGCGCGGTGATTTTGGCGGGACGCCACAACTCACAGCCAGCCTCGACGGCCAGCGCGAGGATGTGCTCGTCGAGCGTGGCGCGATCCACTTGGAAGCCGGAGAGCCGCGAATTGTAACGCGCGCCCAGCTCGACGCAGTCCGGGAATTCCTCGGACGGGGTCCGTGCGAACCACATCCTCAGCCCCTGCTTCGCGAGTTGGTGGTGCCCGAGCCACGTCGAAATCCCAAGCACCTTCGTGAGAAAGCACGAGCTGACCTCGGTCGTCGATTCACCCACTTTGCGGTCAAACTCCGCGGCTTTCTCGATGATGAGGATGCGCGTGGCAGGGCGTCGGCGTTTCAATAGCAGAGCTGCGGACGCTCCGGAAAAAGCGCCACCGATGATCACTGCGTCGTAGGAGAAATCCATGCCTCGGAGTTACTATCCAAAGGCCGCTCCGGGCGCAAAAAAATCCCGGAGAAAAGTCGGGGAGTCAGAAATGCAACCGCAGCGGTCAATCGCGATGGGCGTTCGCGATGCTTCCCACTCTCCCACTACGCCGCACGGGCGCAGTCCATCACGCCCGACGACGCCGGGCAGCGAGAGCGAGGACTCCAGCAGCCAAGAGTGCGATGGAAGCGGGCTCAGGAACAAGACGACCCGAGCGCGATTTCTCGGTGGACCAGTCCACATCACGCTCATCGACGGTCGGCATCATAATGAAACGAATCCTCTCCCACGCGAAGTCGGCGTTGATCGCCACGATCGCAGCCGGAGTGTCCGTCATCGTCACCGGCTCGGAGGTCAGCAGAGGCGTGGCAAAGAGCGACACCGCCTCGTTGCGCGTGCCAAAATCCAACCGATAGACGATGTAGGCCATCGGGGTCGCGGCAGCGTCTTCGTCGTGAATTTCGCCGATGTCGCCGACGGTCTGAGGCGCGGGACGCGCTTCCGAAGCGCCCAGGCGGAAGCTGTGAATACTGCCGGAAAACAGCGGAGCCCGGTATTGATCACCCGCCGGGGCTGCCTCCGGGTGGAGGCCGACGTAGAGGATCACGCCGGTATCATTCGCGGAAAACTCGGGGATGCGGAAGAAGCTCAGGGCTTGGTTGCTGAGGTCCGCTTTGTTACCGGCGACCGGCAGGGCGTGGCGCAGAAAATCGGAAATCTCGGCGTCGTCGTTGACCTTCGGCCAAGGAGCGGCAAGGCTCTCGCCGATGTGCTGCGACGGAACGACGGAGCGACCGAGCTGTGCGGCACTCGACGACGCGACCCCGAGGGTCATGGCGGCAACCGCAGCCAGAGAGCTGGTGGAAAATACTGAGAATTGTTTCACTGATTTCATGGATTGGGTGGGCAAAGAGAAGATGAAGACTTTCTGGAATGTCTGCATGGTGTCAATGGATATAATGTTCCGCAGATCGTAACATTATTCCGGTTGACGCTGCCGCTGATAATGTTCGTCGCTAACCGCTCCCAAATTCCGGCCGAACCACCGATGCCATCCCTCGCCCCCAAATTTCCCCTCGCCCTCCTCACCATCGCACTGTGCGCCATCCACTGCCTGATCGGCGGTGGTCGTCCTGTTTTCAGCCTGCCGACCTTTGCCCTCCTCGGCGCGGCTGGCTGGGCGACGTTTTGGACGCGCCGGCCCGCCCCCCGAGCCCCGTCCACCTTTTGCCTCCTGACGACCGCCGCCCTATTTTCCTACCTCATCGTGCGCGCCGCCATTGCGCCGGTTCCCTACCTCGCGCGGGCCGATCTTTTCCTCATGCTGGGGTGCGTCGTCACCTACCTCCTCACGGTCTGTTTTTTCACCACCATCTGGCAGCGCCTGATCGTAGTCGGAGTCCTGCTGACGCTCGGGCTGATGCACTCCGGGGTGGCAGTCGCTCAAGCTTGGATCGGCGAGGAATTCATGCTCTTCGGTTTTCTCCGCGCGCCGATGGGGAACCGCGCCAGCGGGATGTTCATCTCGCCGAACCACCTCGCCGGCTATCTGCAAATCGCCGGCGTGCTCGGTCTGTCCGCCACATCGTGGAGCGCGCGCAAAACCGGATTGCGGATTTTTTTGGGCTACGCCACCGCGGCTTGCTACATCGCGCTGCTGCTCACGCAAAGCCGGGGCGGAGTGCTCTGCGCGGCCTTCTCGCTCCTCGTTTGGGGCGGGCTCACGATCTACGTCAGCTCCGTGAAAAATCCGCGCAGCCTGGATCGGGCGCTTCTCTTTGGCCTCGTCGGAACGGTGCTGCTGCTGGCGGCCGGCGGCTGGTTCGTTTCGCAGCACATGGAACTCCGCGAACGCCTCGCGACCGCACTGAGTCGCGACATTCGCGTGGCCAACTGGCAGGCCGCACTCGCCCAGTTTCAGACCGCACCGATCTTCGGCACCGGAGCCGGCACGCACCTCTATCTGGGGCGCCTCTTTCGTCAGCCCGAGCTTCAGCTTGATCCCGTCCACGCCCATTCCGACTACCTCGAGTTGCTCGCGGAATACGGCGTCGTCGGGGCCATCGGCATGGCGGTCTTTCTCGCCGCGCACGCCAGCGCTGGAAGCCGGGCCATGCGGCGCGCAGCCAGGGAGCTGCGTGCCGATGCCGCCTCGGATCCGAGCAGCATCGCGCTGCTCGTCGGCTCTCTCGCGGCCTTTGCAGGGCTGGCCGCCCATTCCATCGTGGATTTCAATCTCCACATCCCGGCCAACGCCCTGACGATGGCGTTCCTCTTCGGCATCCTCGCGCAATCCGATTCGTCGGCGGAAGATTTGCGCCCGGACAGCTCAAATCCAGCAACCTCCTCGGCACGCCGCGTTCTGCCATTCCTCGGAGCCGCCCTTTGCGCGTTCTCCCTCGTCGCATGGCCCGGCGAGTTTCTCTCCGAGCGCGCTCGCCGCCAGTTGTTCGACGACAAATACCTCCCCGCCGCAGCCACGGCCGTGCAGAGCCTCCGGTTGGACCCGTGGAATCCGTTCACGTATTTTCACCGCGGCGAAGCGCTCCGCCTGCAAGCCGAACTCGAAGACAAGTACGCCGACCGGCAGGCGTACCGTGAGGAAGCCGAGCGGGCCTATCAGCACGGGCTCCGCTTCTTTCCGCAGGACGAAAACCTCCTCATCCGGCGAGCCCAGGTCCTGGATCGTTTGCGCCGTTTCGACGAAGCAGAGGCATCCTATCAGGCCGCATCGGCCGCTGACCCCCATCTCGACGTGCTGCAAGGCTTCTTCCAAGAACACCGACGGCTCCGTGCGGCCAGCGAACCGGAGCCGGACCGGTAGCCGCCGATTTTCGCGCCCCGTTGAAAATAGTTGTTGAAACCATCAGCGCCGCGCAGAAAGTGCCGCGCTCACCCACTTCCATCCTCATGAAATTTTCACGCCTGCCCCTCGCCGCCTTGCTCGCCGCTTCCGCCTTCCTTGCTTTCACCCCGGATTCGCTGGCCCGCGGCACGGACGAGTTTAGTTCCATCCTCCGGAAAATTTACCGGAACTCCAAAGATGACAATGCCAAGGACATTTTTGACATCATCAGCAAGACAATCGGCAAGAATTCGAGTTCGGCGGATAATGAAAAGCTGGTCAAAAAAATCATCAAGGAGCTCAAGAAGCACAAGGATAAGCTCGCCAAAGGAGTGAGCGACGAGGATCTCGATCGAGTCTTCAAGAAGGCGAAGAAATTCATCCGGAACCATCCGCCGGAAGACAAGGGGAACGTCAAGCCGCCCGAGAGCAGCACGCAAAACGTGTAGCCGCAAATCGGCGGGCGATACTCCATCCGAGGGATGGGGCGGCAGTGGCAGTGGTGGCGTGCGGTTCGATTCCGCTGGGGGGGTAAAAGGGTCGGTCGCGCGTGGGCCGTGGGCCACTTTTTTTGCGGCTGTCCCTGCGAAACCGGCGATGGTCGCCGCGGCAAAAAAACCGCGTTCCGTCTTGCTGCAAATTTCACCTGCCATCCATGCGTCTCGTAGCGTTGACCGTAGCCTGCACGGCTCTCCTCGTGGTCCAAGACGGACCTCCGCAGCGTCACGGCGGGTCGCCGGGTGGTGCGGGAAAGCGGCACCCGCGCCGGCGTGGAGGCGGGTCGGAAGTTCGTCACCAACGGCCACCTCTGCGGCGTTCCCGGCGCGGAAGCGTAGCCGCAGCCCCACCATGAAAAACTCCACTGCCCCACTCGCCAGCCGCCGCGAATTCCTGGCCCGCGCGGGTGCCGGGTTCGGCGCACTGGCGCTCGCCGATTTGCTGAAAGGCACGGCGCTCGCCGCGGCGGGCGGCGACTCCCGCTCGCTCACCCAGCCGCTCCTCGCCCGCGTACCGCATTTCGCGCCGCGGGCAAAAAGCGTGATCTTTCTTTTCATGGAGGGCGGGCCGTCGCACCTCGACACCTTCGACCCGAAGCCCGCGCTCGCCGGGCTCGCCGGGAAGCCGATTCCCGCCAGTTTTCGCCGCGTCATCACCGCGATGGGCGAGTTCGATTCGCCGATCCTCCCCAGTCGGCGGCAGTGGCGGCAGCACGGCCAGAGCGGCACTTGGGTCAGCGACTGGCTCCCGGAGATCGCGACCTGCGTGGACGACATCGCCGTCCTCCGCTCGTGCTGGGCCGACGGCATCAACCACTCCTCCGGCGTCTGCCAGATGAACACCGGCTCCACCCTCGCCGGCCGGCCTTCGCTCGGCGCCTGGGCCAGCTACGGCCTCGGCACCGAGAACCAGAACCTCCCCGCTTTCGTCGTCATGCAGGACAACGCGGCCAGCGTCATCAATGGCCCGCGCAACTGGGGCGGCGGCTTCATGCCCGCCGTCTATCAAGGCACGCGCCTCGTCGCCGGCAGCGACCCCATCCCAAACCTGCATCCGCCCGACGGCGTGAGCACGGCCACGCAGCGCGGCAAGCTCGACTTCCTCACCCAGCTCAACCGCGCCCACGCCGCCACCCGCGAGCAGAGCGAACTCGAAGCCCGCATCGCGAGCTACGAGCTGGCCTTTCGCATGCAGTCCGAAGCGCCCGAGGCCGTCGATCTTTCCCGCGAAACCGCCGCCACCCGCCAGCTCTACGGACTCGATGAAAAAGACACCGCCGACTTTGGCCGCATGTGCCTGCTCGCGCGCCGGCTCGTGGAGCGCGGCGTCCGTTTCGTCCAGCTCTACAGCGGCGCGGGGAGCAAGTGGGACGCGCATGTGAAGATCGAGGACAACCACTCGAAGCTCTGCCGCTCCATGGATCAGCCGGTCGCCGGCCTGCTCCGCGACTTGAAAGCGCGCGGCCTGCTCGAGAGCACGCTCGTCGTCTGGGGTGGCGAATTTGGCCGCACTCCGCAGAGCGAGAAAGGCGACGGCCGCGACCATAATCCCACCGGCTTCACCATGTGGATGGCCGGCGGTGGCGTGCGCGGCGGGCAGACCATCGGCAGCACCGACGAGGTCGGCCTCCACGCCGTCGAAGACCGGCTCCACGTCCACGATCTCCACGCCACCATCCTCTGGCTCATGGGTCTGGACCACATGGGTTTGGTGTACAAATACCAAGGCCGCCCCGAGCGTCCGACGATCAACGAGGGCGAAGTCTGCCGGAAGATCGCGGGCCTGTGAGCGGCCGTGCGAGCGCCGAGAATGCGCTTGCCCGCGGCCCGTCGCGCGGCCAGCGTCACGGCCATGCGACTCCTGCTTGCCAGCCTCGCGGCGCTCTCCCTCCACACCGCGGATGCTTCCGCGCAGTCCACCTCCACGAACCCTCTGGACAAACCCGCCCAGCCCTCCGGCTCGCGCCGCTACTATCCGCGTCCCCAGCCCGCCGAGCCCCCCGTCGGGAGCAGCGGCGGACGAGAATTGGAAGCCACCACCGCCCCGAAAGTCGGTTTCGAAACCTGGGTCGCCCGCGCGAAAACCTACGACCTCAACGCCAGCGATCCACGGCGTTTTTGGGTCCACTTTTACCGCGTCGAAAAACCCGCCGCCCTGAATGCCGGCGGCCTCGCCCCGAAGCTCGCCGACGCCGTCCCCCGGCCTCGAAACGCATGGTGGATGACCCGGGCCGAGACCCGCAATCTGGCGCAGCTCCTCTACAAATTTCAGGAATGGTCTGATGTCGCCGACAAAAACCGCGTGCAGATCGTGGACAAGGAAATCGGCCAACTAAACAGCCGCTATCAAACCCTGTGGTTTCACCGGGAAAAGGAAATCGGCCCGTCCAAGTCATGGCTCATCGTCACCCGCACCGAAAGCGCCACCCAGGCCTACCGGCTCAGCGCCGCCGACGTGGCCGGACTCCTCGAACTCCTCGACAAGCTCCCCGCCCTCGACGACCAACTCGTCAACCCCGCCGCCCCCAGTCCCCCCACCCTGCAGCCGCCCAACCCCGCGGCGGAAGAGCTTTTCAAGTAGCCGGGCAGTGCGCAGCAAGCTGACCGTATCAGCCGCGGCGTCCGGTGCTCTCCGATCTGAATCCTCCCCCAGCCCGGCGCGGGCGATGAAGAACTTCCGCATTTTCTCGCGACCAAGCTCCAGCTTGATCACGCCCATGTCTGCGAAGCTCTGCTGCGTGAACGGTGCAAGACTCGCTGCAATACCCCGGCCCTGCGCCCTCACGCGAAACTGGAGCTTCGGGGAACAAGGGCGTGCCCAAGCAAGAGCTTGGGAGCGAGGGGAACTGCTCTTCCACGACGGCGGCGAAACGATCAAACGCGAACTCACCACGACCGGCGGGCGCGACGGCGAGCGGACCGTGACGATTTCATCGGGCACCTGAATCTTTTTCGTCAGACTGTTTTCTCGAAGGCAGGCTTTCTGATGATGGTCTATGCGGCGGCCCGCGCGTCATGGGCCAGGTGCGCCAGTTCGCGCGCCAGCATCTGCGGGTCGCGGCAGGGATGGAATTCCCAGCGTCCCATGCGGCCCCAATTGTTCACCGCGGATACCCAGCGTTTCGCGGCCTGAAATTTCGCCTCTTCCTGCTCTCCCATCATCCCTTTGATCTCCAAAATCAGTGTGGTGCCATTGCTTAGTCGGATGAGGAAATCCGGGTAGAAGAGATGAGTCTGACCGTAGAACTCGTAGGGAATGCCAAAGCCGAGATGCGACGTGCCGCCGTCGTCGTTGCGGGCGTAAAAAGCGACGTGTTCCGAAGCCTCCAGCGTGAACGCCGCCGAACGCTCCCAGGTGTCGGTATCGAGCACCACATGATCGACATGGCTCTTCTGCGTCGGATGGCAGGGGCGCGTCGTGTTGAAGATCACATCCGCCGTCGAGCCATGCGGATTGAACCGATTGATGACCGGCAGCAACGGCGGTTCGCCGGTGGCAGCATCGGGCTCGATGGCGCCGCACAGGCGCTCCACCGCTTGGTCTGCATAAATCTGCAAACCCAGTTCGCGGCGATCTGTGGCCCCGCTCCAATCCACCCGCGTTTCCGCAAATGCCTCGACGATCTTCACGACCTGCGGGAACAGCTCATGTCGCGCTTGGTAGCGAAACTTCGCGCGCTTCTCTTCCTGCGTGTCGGTGAGTCGCGCGACGATCTGCCGCGCGATCTCGAAGACGATCGTCTGGAGGTGGTGGTTCGCGTAGTAGGTGTCCCGGTTTTGCAGCTCGGTCTTGAATGAAGGCGACCCGACGTGTCCCTCCCGCACGCCGACCTGCGGTTGCACGAAAACAGCCATCGGGTTTTGCATTGGGCGGATACGCACTTGTTCGACCTTGGGCAGATCGCAACGCACGAGGTTCCGCTTCAGCTCCAGCACGTAGCCCTCGACGTTTGGAAAACGCATTTCCATCGCCGCGCGCTCCGGCAGCGCCTTCACCTGCGTCACCGGCTTGTCGTCCGGCTCCGGCTGTTTCGACGCGCGGCCTTTAAACGGGATCACCGAGAACGGAATGCCGTACACGTCCACATACTCGGGACGCAGCATCTTCGTCACCGGATCAATGTCGTAGCTGATCCGCCGCAGCCCGCGCCCGACCACCTGCTCGCACAGGAGCTGGCTGCCGAATGCACGCAGGCCGAGAATCTGCGTCACGTTATTCGCGTCCCATCCTTCCGTCAGCATTTGCACGCTCACGACGCAGCGGATGTGCTCGCCGACCGTTCCGGGCT
>JAYWEB010000279.1:0-9570 GCA_043779575.1 Chthoniobacter sp.
ACCAAGGAAATCGAGCTGAAACTCGCGCATCGGGCGGTCGAGAGCTACGTCATCGAGCCGTACGTCTTCGACCGCGCGCCAAAATTTTACGTGCTCGGCGGGCTGGTGCTCGGGGAGTTGTCGCGGCAGTTCCTGAAAGAGTTTGGCGGCGACTGGATGAAAAAAGCGCCCGAGCAATTTGTCTATTTCGACCGGCAGCAGAACGAGCTTTTCCGGGACGGCCCGAAGAAGGTGGTCTTCCTCCACCGCGTCCTGCCGTCCGATCTCACCGTGGGCTACGAGGAGTTGAGCAATCTCGTCGTGAAAAAAATCAACGGCGTGACCCTGCAAAGTCTCGCCGACGTGCCCGGCGCGCTCTCCAAAGCGGTGGATGGCCTGTACAAGATCGAGTTCGACGGGGAACCCACGGTCATTTACCTCGACGCCGCCCAAGTCGCCGCGAGCGGGGAGGAGTTTGCCAAAAAATACCGCTTACCCTCGCTCCAGCGGCTGGAGTAGGCGTGCCAAAACGAGTCATCCTGAGCGGAGCGGAGGCGGAAAGGTGGGCGCAGCGCAGTCGAAGGACCTCTAACTTTTACGGGCGGAGGCGGTGGCTGGGAAAAATGACGAATGACGAAAGAAATCCGAATGACGAACGTGCGAACCGCGCTACCCCTCGCCCTTCGAGCTTCGTCATTCGTCATTTCTTTCCCACCGCCTCCTCCCGCAAAAAATTAGAGGTCCTGCGACTCCGTTCCGTCCCGCCTTCGCCCCCGCGGAACTCCGCTCAGGATGACTCGCAATTTGAGTTCTTTCGACACCCTCTAAGCAAATCTCGCCCGCGGGATTCCCTACGCAGACGTATCATTGCGCCGATGCCCGTTGCCGTTTAGTTAAGCCGCCCTCATGAAAAAGCCCGCCCTCATCCTCGCCCTCGCCGCACTCGCCGGCGGTGGGTGGCTCTTTTTCAGCGGCAAGCTGACGCGGCAGCCGGCGAAAGATCCCGCCGTGGACGAACTTTTCGCCCGCGTCGAGAAACGCGACATCGAGTCGAGCATCGACGTGAGCGGCGATGTCACGCCCGCTTTTCAACTCGAGGTGAAGCCCGAAGTCGGCGGCAAACTCAAGGCGCTGCACGTCGTGCCGGGGCAGACGGTGAAGCAGGGCGACCTGCTCGTGGAGATCGACGACCGCGATTTGCTGACCGAAAAAGACAGCGCGCTGACGGAGATCGAGGGCGCGAAACTGGGGATGGAAAAGACCAGGAAAAACTTTGAGCGCGCCCGCGAGTTGTTCGCGCAGAAGCTGGTCAGCCGCGAGGTCTTCGACAACCTCACGGCGGAATTTGAGATCACGCAGAACGGCCTCGTCAAAGCCCAGCGCAAGCTGCAACTCGTCGATGATCGCCTGCAAAAAACGAAAGTCCTTTCACCCACCGACGGCACCGTGCTGACCGCGCCCGTCGTCGAGGGCCAGGTCGTGATCGGCGCGGCCAGCGTGAACAACGGCACCACGCTCATGACCATCGCCAACCTCTCGAAGCTGCTCATCGAGCTGCACATCAACCAGGTGGACAAGGCGCGGCTCTCCCTCGGCAAGGTCGTGCAAATCCGCGCCGAGGCGCTCAAGGACGAAACCATCGACGCGCACATCGCCTTCATCGCGCCGATCGCCACGACGAAGAACAGCGTGAAAGGCTTTCAAGTGCAGGCGCTGATCGAAAAGGCCGACGCGCGCCTCAGCCCCGGCATGACCGTGACGCTGAACATCCCCATCGGGCACGCCGAGGACGCCGTCAGCGTGCCGGTCACGGCGGTGTTCAAAAGCGAGGGCAACAAGCGGGTCGTGTATGTGAAAAACGGCGCCGCCACGGAGAAGCGCGAGGTCAAAGTCGGGGTGACGAACATCGACCACGCGCAGATTCTCAACGGCGTGAAGGAGGGCGAGCAGATCCTGCTCGTGGAGCCAGGCAAGGTGCCAAAGCGGTCGTAGTCTCGTCCGGCGATGGCCCTCATCGAACTCTCCGAAGTCACCAAACGCTACCGCGTCGGCGAGCAGGAAATCGCCGCGCTCGCTGGCGTGAACCTCAGCATCGAGGAGGGCGAGTACGCCGCGATCATCGGCCCGAGCGGCAGCGGCAAATCCACCCTCATGCACCTCCTCGGCTGCCTCGATACGCCGACCAGCGGACGCATGATGATCGACGGCATCGACGCCAGCCGCGCCGGCAGCAACCGGCTGTCCGAGCTGCGCAACGCCAAGATCGGCTTCGTCTTCCAGTCCTTCAATCTGCTGTCGAAATTCAACGTCCTGCAAAACGTCGAGCTGCCCATGATCTACGCCGGCCTGCGCGCCGCGGAGCGGAAGAGCCGCGCGCTCGCCGCCATCGAGCGCGTGGGACTTTCCGACCGCGTGAAAAACACCCCGCTCCAGCTCAGCGGCGGCCAGATGCAGCGCGTCGCCATCGCCCGCGCACTCGTCAATGACCCGCGCATCATTTTCGCCGACGAGCCCACCGGCAACCTCGACTCCACGACCGGCGAATCCATCCTCGCGCTCTTCCAGGAACTCCGCGCCCAAGGCCGCACCATCATCCTCGTCACCCACGACAACAACATCGCCGCCCGGACCCCGCGGCGGATCGAGATGCGCGACGGGAAGATCGTGGCGGACCAGCGGGGGAATTTATGATTTCAGATTTCAGATTTCAGATTGGAAATGCTGCGCGCAGCGTGTGGGCGTGCGGCTGGGTCTTTCAATCTGAAATCTGCGATCTGAAATCCGCCATCCCATGAACCTCTGGCTCTCCCTCCTCATGGGGCTGAAGGAAATCGGCGCGCACAAATTCCGCAGCATCCTCACCATGCTCGGCATCATCCTCGGCGTCGCCAGCCTGCTCACCACCTTTGCGCTGACCGCCGGCATCGCCCACGGCATGCGCGATTTCATGGCGCAGATCGGCGGGATCGAAAAGATTGAAGTCACCAAGCAGGACCCGCCCGAGGAGCAGAGCGGCTTTGCGGACATCTCACCGGGCTCGACCGTCGCCGACGCCGAGATCATCCAGCGCCGCGCCCCGCTGGTGAACTACATCTCGCCCGTTTCCAACCTGACCAATGCCGCGCTCACCCGCGGCAGCCAGACCTACCGCGCCACCGTCTATGGCTGCTGGCCGGATTTCTACTACATCAACAAACACGAACTCGAAGTCGGACGCCGCCTCAGCCAGCTCGATCTCGACGAAGTGCGCCACGTCTGCCTCATCGGCCAGTCCGTCGTGCAGAGTCTGTGGCCGGGGAAAAAATCCGCGGATGCGCTCGGGCAGTCCATGCTCGTCAACGGGAGCCCTTTTACCATCGTCGGCGTCTTCAAATTGTATGAGCGCGAGTCGGAAAAAGCCCGCCGCACGCAGGGCACCGCCCGCCCGCGCGGGAGCAGCGCGTCCAGCGCACGCAGCAAGAACTGGGATCCGTTCTACTCCAAGAACGCCAGCGTCCAGGTGCCGATCAGCACGATGTTTTACGACTTCAAATCCGCCAACGTCGTCAACAAGGCGGATCAGGGGCCGAACTACAAACTCGACCAGCTCATCTTCCAGCTCGGCGACGCCGCGCGCTTTCAGGAGGCCGTCGAACAGACGCGCGGCCTGCTCAATCTCACGCACCGCGGCATCGAGGATTTCGCTTTCGTCACGCGCGAGGAGTGGTTCGACAACATGGAGCGCAGCATCAAAAGCACGCGCATCAGCGGCGGCCTCATCGCCTGCATCAGCCTCATCGTCGGCGGCATCGGCATCACGAATATCATGCTGGCGTCCGTCACCGAGCGCATCCGCGAGATCGGCGTGCGCCGCGCCATCGGCGCGAAAGGGCGCGACATTTTCCTCCAGATCATCGTCGAAAGCAGCGTCATCGGCCTGGGCGGCGGCGTGTTTGGCCTGGGCGCGGCGTTTGGCCTGCTGCGGCTGCTGGCCAAACTCACCGAGGGCGAAAACACGCCCATCGTCGAGCCCGGCGCGATCCTCATCAGCGTCAGCTTCGCGGTCTTCATCGGCATCGCCAGCGGCTTCTACCCCGCCCTCAAAGCCAGCCGCCTCGACCCCATCGAAGCGCTCCGCTACGGCTGAGGAAAGCAGCGCGGGCTGACGCGTAAAGTGCGCGGACGAGGCGCGCTTGATGGGCTGCCGCGCCCCCCACTCGCCGTCATCCTGAGCGGAGTTTCGCCGTGGGCGAAGGCGGGGGCGAAACGCAGTCGAAGGACCTCTAACTTTTCCGCGCCCACCAGCCACCGCCTTCGCCCCCGCCGGGAGTGAGAGGTCCTTCGACTGCGCTCCGCAAAGCCTCCGCTCCGCTCAGGATGACGGAGATCGGGAGGCGCTACCGCGCGAGATAGAACCGCGCCGCATTCCCGCCGAACACCTTCGCCTGCGCCGACGCCGGGAGCGGCGCGAGGTAGTCGCGCACGAGCGCGAAAACGTCGGCGTATTCCGCGGCGAGGAGACACACCGGCCAGTCGCTGCCAAACATCAGCCGGTCTTCGCCGAACGCCTCGAAGACCACATCCAGATACGGCCGGAAATCCGCCGCCCGCCACGCTTTCGCGCCCGCCTCCGTGACCATGCCGGAGACTTTGCAGAGCACGTTCGGCGCTTGCGCCAGCTCGCGGATTTGCTCGCGCCACGGCGACAGCGTGCCCGCCTTGATCGCCGGCTTGGCGAGATGATCGAGCACGAACGGCTGGTCGGGAAAGCGCTGCGCCAAAGCGATCGCCGCCGGGAGCTGCCGCGGGTAAATGAGGATGTCGTAGGTCAGCCGGTGCGCCCGCAGTTCGCCGATCCCGCGCAGGAAATCCGCGCCCAGCATGAAGTCGTCATCCGGCTCGTCCTGCACCACATGCCGCACGCCCACGAACCGCGGATGCCGCGCCAGCTCCCCCAGCACCTCGCCCACTTTCGCGGAGCGCAAGTCCACCCAGCCGACCACGCCCCGGATGATCGGATGCCGCTCCGCCAGCGCCAGCAGCCACTGGCTTTCCTCCACCGACTGCCGCGCCTGCACCGCGATGCAGCCCTCCAGTCCCGCCGCCGCCAGCAGCGGCGCGAGATCGCCCGGCAGCCAGTCGCGATGCAGCGCCGAGCCCGGCGGAATCCACGGATACTGCGCGGCGTCGTAGCTCCAGAAATGCTGATGCGCGTCGAGTTTCACGCCAGCGGGAGACGCTCGTAGAGTTCGGCGACGGGGAACTCGACCCCGACGGTGGGCAGGCTCACGAGGCCGTCGGCAGCGAGGACTTCGCGCTGCCAGCCCTCATTGGTGCGGCGCTCGATGACGACTTCGCGGCGCTCCTGCTCGATGCGGACGTAAGCATCAAGGCTGGGGAGGGTGAGGTAGGCCATGCGTTTTTCGCGCTCGTCGATGGAGCGGGTGCTGGCGGAGAGAATCTCGAAAATCACCGACGGGCGCTCGCACCACGACGGGCCGAGGCCGTGCGTGCCGCAGAAGATCATGGCGTCGGGGTAGTAGAAATAGGTCGTCGTCGAAACGGAGAGGCGCGCTTTCATGTCCGAGCCAAAGGCCTGGCACTGCCGCCCGCGTAGGCGCGCGAAGAGCGTGCCCACGAGATTGGTGGCGATGGTGTTGTGCGGGGTGCTGGCCCCGGCCATGGCATAGACCATCCCGCCGAGGTATTCGTGCTTCACTGCGTAGCTGGGCTCGGCGGCGAGAAACTCCTCGACGGTCAGCAGGGCGTGGCTGGTGGCGATGGCGGTCATGGCCGGGAGATTACCCAGCGCGGCGGCAGCGTCAACGCGCCGCGGCTCACGCCTCGATCTCGACCGCCGCGCCCACGGGCACGCGGTCGTAGAGGTCGATGACATCCTCATTTCCCATGCGCACACAGCCGAAGCTGGCGGGCGTGCCGAGGCGGGATTCGGCGTTGGTGCCGTGGATGTAGATGTAGCGGTCGAAGGTGTTCGCGTTGTCCGCATCGAGGCCGGCCAGCCACAGGATGCGCGTCTGCACGTGATCGTGCCCGTCGCTTTCCCCGCCGATGCGTCCCGTGGCCACGCGGCTGATGAAAATCTCGCCCGGCACCGCGCCGTCGCCGTGCTTTTCCGCGATGCGGAAACGGCCGGTCGGCGTCCGGTTGCTGCCGGGTTCGGTGCCGAGGCCGAAGCGCGAAGTGGAGACGACGTAGCGGCGGAGGAGCGCGCCGTTTTCGCTCAGATCGAGCGTTTGCGAAGGGACGTGGATGCGGATTTGCATTGCGAAGACGGGCTTATAGAGTGCGCGTCCATTTTTATGAGCAAGAAATTACACGTCGCGATCGTCGGAGCCACCGGAGCAGTGGGAGTGGAAATGATCCGGACGCTGGAGAAACGCAATTTCCCCGTCGGCCAACTCACGCTGCTCGCGTCGGCGAAGTCCGCAGGCAAGACGCTGCCGTTTCGCGGCGAGCCGGTCACGATCAAGGAACTGCGCGACGACTCCTTTGCGGGCGTGGACGTGGCGCTTTTCAGCGCCGGCGGCGACATCTCGCGGAAGTATGCCCCGGTCGCGGTGCAGGCCGGCGCGGTGGTCGTGGATAACTCGAGCGCCTTTCGCATGGAAGCCGACGTGCCGCTCGTGGTGCCGGAGATCAATGGCGACGATGTGAAGAAGCATAAGGGCATCATCGCGAACCCGAACTGCACCACGGCGATCACCCTCCTGGCGCTCTATCCGCTGCATCAGGAATTCCGCGTGAAGCGCATCTTTGCGTCGAGCTACCAGGCCGTCAGCGGCACCGGCGCGCAGGCCATCGAGGAGCTGCGCGCGCAGGTCCAGGCCATCGCCGCCGGGCAGCCGGTGGAAAAGAAAGTCTATCCACACCAGATCGCCTTCAACGTCCTGCCGCACGTCGATAGCTTCCTCGAAACGGGCTACACGAAGGAGGAAATGAAGATGCAAAACGAGGGTCGCCGCATCATGCACCATCCGACCTTCAAGGCTTCCGTGACCTGCGTGCGCGTGCCCGTCTATCGCGCGCACAGCGTGGCCGTCCACGCGGAATTCGAGCGCCCGGTTTCGCTCACCGCCGCGCGCGAGGCCCTCGGCAAAGCGCCCGGCCTCGATGTCGTGGACGACCCCGCGAACTGCGCCTACCCGCTCCCGCTCTACGCCGCCGAGCACGACCACTGCCAGGTCGGCCGCCTCCGCCTCGACTGCGCGCTGGAAAACGGCCTCGTCTTCTGGGTCGCCGGCGACCAGCTCCTCAAAGGCGCCGCGCTCAACGCCGTGCAGATCGCGGAACTGCTCTGAGCGCCCGGCCAGGGTAACGCGGGCCATGCGGGAAGCACGCGCAACAGCGCGCAGCCCAGCGGGCGGCGGCGCGGACGAGTGGCAGTTCGCCGGCGGTGTCGGCGCGGAGGCGGGCGTGGAGTTTGCCTGGCGGGTCAGAGTACTTTCAACTTAGGGCCGAGACGCTGCTTCAGCCTGCGGTCACCGGCACGAGCGTCATGGTGTCGTTGCCGAAGAGGTCGATGACTTTGACGGCGACGGTGTAGCGACCGGGCTTGGCGTAGGTGTGAGGGACGGACTTTAGTTCCAAGTCGCGGCTCTGGCGGGTGCGGAAACTCTGCCATTCGTTCTCGAAAATGTAGGCGCCGGTCCAGCGTTCCTCGAAGTCGATGAATTCCGTCGTTTGCGCCGTGCCCGGCAGCGCGCCTTCGATACCGAGATTCTTCGCTACTTTGATGATTTCCTTCCGGCTCTCGTAGTCGAAATCCACCGCCCAGTAGTCCACCCAGTCCGTCCATTGTTTCGTCAGCACGTCGCGGGTGATGATGCCTAGCTTGTCTTTACTTACTTTGATGAGTTTGCCTTGTTCGCAGACGACCTCGCTCTTGCCTTCCTTTAAGTCGGCGGCGATGGCGTCGGCGATGCCTTGCGAGTAATAGACGGAGAAATCCGTCAGTTCCACGGACACGGCGAGCGCGTTCTTCTTGTCGTAGCGCGGGGCGACTTCGATGTAGGCCACGTCGGCGAAACGCACCTGGCCTTTCTCCACGGCGCGCTTGTCGAAGACTTCCGGCGGGATGATCTTGGGTGCGAGGTCAATGCCCTTGTGTTTCGCCTCGTCCAGCACGGCGGGGAAGAGGCCCATCTCAAACTCGAACGCCAGCACGTCCACGCGCGATGCGCCGCGTTTGCGACATTCCGTGATGACTTCCTCGATGAACAACCGCCCTACGGGCAGGTCGATCGGGCCGACGACCACGAGCCGGCCCGCGGATTTCCCGTGGAAGAAACAATCGGAGTGATCCGCAGATTTACGCAGATGAACGCCGATTTCAGAGGAAGAAGAATCCGCCCGTCCTCCTCCTTTCCCCAATCTGCGTTCATCTGCGCAATCTGCGGATACAAAACTCTCCCCGCCCAACGGCTCGGCGCGGTAGGCTTTCAGCATGAGGTCGCGGAACTCCTATTCCTTGCGGGCGAGGGCCCGCTCCTTCTTTTTCCCGGTGAGCCGCCCGGCGACGTTGAGATAGGCCTGGCGCTCGTAGCGGCCGAGGTTGAGCACCTCGAAGGCGCGGAAGGGCTGGCCGCCGGCCTTGCACTCGCGCTGCACCTGGATGAGCCCCAGGGCGTTGCCCTTCGCTGGCATAGGACGCGCCGTTGGCGTTCACAGCCTGCGCGATTTCACTCGTCCGAGCTTTTCGGCCACGGCGGCGGTCGTGTCGTTGCCGATGAAAAGTCCGCCACCAAATCGCCTTCATTGCTGCTGGCGAGAGTGAAGGCCAACGGCCTGCACTATGTCAGCCCAGGGCAGCGCCCTGGGTTGCGCGAGAAGTGAACCAGCCCTGAAAGGGCGGTCTAATCCCAGACATAGCGTTCGTCGAAGACGATTTGATGTTTCGTGAACAACGCACGCAGTTCGTCTTGGAACGATTGTTTGCGATGATGCTCGCGCTGGTTGGCAAGGTAGGCGCGGACGGCATCCACGTTGGATTGGCTCACGGAGAATACGCCGTAGCCACTTTGCCAAGCAAACGCGCCGGAGACTTCAGGCTGTGTCTTCATCCACTTCGACGATGACTTTTTCACGTCTTCAACGACTTGGCTGACGGTCGCCGTTCGCGCCAACTCGAACAGGACGTGAATGTGGTCATCCACCGAATTGATGAGATTTGCGTGGCAGCCGAGGTTTGCCAGAACGGTCGCCATGTAAGCGTGCAAATTGTCGCGCACCGCGTCGGTGATAGTGGGTTTGCGGTTCTTCGTGCTGAAGACGAGGTGCAGGAAAATCTTGGCGAGAGATTGCGGCATGGCTTGCGGAGTTAGGCCGCCCTTGCAGGGCTTTCGAGATATTCCGCCATGTTCCCAGGGCGTTGCCCTGGGCTGGTATAGGTTGCGCCGTTGGCGCTCACTTTTGCCATGCCGTCCTTGTTTATCATGCTGCCCTCGCTGTGCATCAAATCGCGCATGAGGATGAGGCGCTCGTAAATCATGGCGAGGAAGGAATCCGCGCCGCGCCCCCAGGTGTCGCGGTAGGCGATTTGTTCGAGGAGGTTCGGCTCTTTGTGGAAGGTCTCGCCGCCAATCTCGATGTCCA
>JAYWEB010000280.1:0-9540 GCA_043779575.1 Chthoniobacter sp.
GGCGATCTCACCCGCGAGGCGACGCTCGACGAATACCAAGCCAAGCCGGATTTCGCGAAGAAGATGGGCATGGACGCCCACATCCCGCCGAACGTCTCGATTTACACCAACCCGCCGCTGAACAAGGCGGAAAGCCTGGATCCGCACGCCTGGGGCATGGTCGTGGACCTCAACACCTGCATCGGCTGCTCGGCGTGCATGGTCGCGTGCCAGTCGGAGAATAACATCCCGATCGTCGGCAAGGAGCAGGTCGCCGAAGGGCGCGAGATGCACTGGATTCGCACCGACCGCTACTTTGCCAGCACGGACAAAAACGACGCCGATCCCGAGATGGTCTCGCAACCGATGATGTGCCAGCACTGCGAGAACGCGCCGTGCGAAACCGTCTGCCCGGTCAACGCCACGGTCCACAGCGAGGACGGCCTGAACGTGATGGCTTACAACCGCTGCATCGGCACCCGCTATTGCGCGAACAACTGCCCGTTCAAAGTGCGGCGGTTCAATTTTTTCGACTACAACGAGCGCAACGTGATGGGCCGGGCGAAAAACCCCGACGACCGCAAACTTTTCACCGGACTCTACGAGTGGAATCTCACGTCGGAACGCGGCGCGGAGGACGTGACGAAGATGTCGAAGAACCCCAACGTGACCGTGCGCATGCGCGGCGTGATGGAGAAATGCACTTTCTGCGTGCAGCGCATTCAGGAGGCGAAGATCGCGACCAAAGTGGCGGTGCGCGATTCCGGCGACGTGCGCATCCCGGCGGACGCCTTCACCACCGCCTGCGCGCAGGCCTGCCCGGCGGACGCGATCACCTTTGGCGACATCAACAATCCCGAAAGCTCCGTCTCCAAACTCAAGGCCAGCGAGCGCGGTTACCGGCTGCTCGAATACCTCAACGTCAATTCGCGCGTCACCTACCTCGCGCGCATCCGCAACCCCAACCCCCACATGCCCGGCGTGGAGAAAATCGGGGCGGCCATGAAATCCCCGCACGCCCATAAAAAGGCGGAGCATGCAACCGGAGGGCAACACTAATGGCTGAATTCGCCGTCACTTTGACCACGCCGAAGGAACTCGAGCGCGTGCCGCTCGTCACGAACGACCGCAAGCACACCTGGATCACCGACAAGGTTTCCAACATCGTCGAGTCGAGCACGCCGCTTTGGTGGTGGATGGCTTTCCTGCCCTGCTCGCTGATCGCCATGATCGGCCTGTTCTGCATCGGCTACCAGATCTCGAACGGCGTCGGCGTCTGGGGAGAAAACAAGACCGTCGGCTGGGCGTGGGACATCACGAACTTCGTCTTCTGGATCGGCATCGGCCACGCCGGCACGCTGATCTCGGCGATCCTTTTCCTCACCCGGCAAAAGTGGCGCACCTCGATCAACCGCGCCGCCGAGGCCATGACGCTTTTCGCAGTTATTTGCGCCGGCATTTTCCCCGGCATCCACGTCGGCCGCGTGTGGATGGCGTGGTTCCTCGCCCCGATCCCGAACGCCAACGGCATCTGGCCGAACTTCCGTTCGCCGCTGCTCTGGGACGTGTTCGCCGTCTCGACCTACTTCACCGTGTCGGTGCTCTTCTGGTTCACCGGCCTCGTCCCCGATCTCGCGACGCTGCGCGACCGCGCGAAGTCCCGCGTCGCCAAATATCTCTACGGCATTTTCGCCCTCGGCTGGCGCGGTTCGAACCGCCAGTGGCGGCATTATGAAATGGCGTATCTGCTCCTCGCCGGCCTCTCCACGCCGCTCGTGCTCTCGGTTCACTCTGTCGTCTCCTTCGACTTCGCCACGTCCATCGTCCCCGGCTGGCACACCACGATCTTCCCGCCCTACTTCGTCGCGGGCGCGATTTTTGGCGGCTTCGCCATGGTGCTCACCATCCTGCTCCCGGCGCGGCTGCTTTATCCGCAGCTCGACGACCTCGTCACCCGCCAGCATGTGGACAAGATGGCGAAGATCATCCTGCTCACCGGCACGATCGTCGGCTACGCCTACCTCACCGAGTTGTTCATGGCCTACTACTCGGGCAATCCATTTGAGAAGTTCACGTTCTTCTGCGCGCGCATGGGTATCGACAACCACGGCTGGTACTCTTGGGCCTACTACGTCATGATGTTCTGCAACGTCATTTCGCCGCAGCTTTTCTGGATCAAATCCATGCGGACGAACTACGTCGCCGTCATCATCGTCTGCATGTGCGTGAACGTCGGCATGTGGTTCGAGCGGTTCGTCATCATCGTGACCTCGCTGGCGCAGGATTTCCTGCCGTCCTCGTGGCGGCACTACCATCCCACATGGGTGGAAATCTGGACGTTCGTCGGGACGTTCGGCATCTTCCTTTCGCTCTTCCTGCTCTTCATGCGCTTCCTGCCGATGATCTGCATGTTCGAGGTGAAACTCGTCACGCCCGAAGGCGACGGGCACCAGGAACCGAACAAGGAGGGCCAGCACTGAGATGGCTGAATACCGCAAAATTTACGGACTCGGCGCGCAGTTTGAGAGCGCCGCGGCGCTGCTCCAAGCGGCGGAGAAAATCCGCGACGCCGGTTTCTCGAAGTGGGACGTCCACACGCCTTTCCCCGTCCACGGCATGGACAAGGCGATGGGGCTCGGCAAGTCCTGGCTGAGCACGCCGGTGCTCATCGGCGGAGCCACCGGTACGCTCACCGCGACGCTCCTGACCTTCATTCCTTCGTGGGGGATTTACCCGTTGATCGTCCACGGCAAGCCCTTCAACTGGGCCACCGTGCCGGCCTTCTTCCCGATCATGTTCGAGCTCACGGTTCTCTTCTCCGCGTTCAGCACGGTCTTCGCCCTGCTCATCATGAACCAGCTTCCAAAGTGGTATCACCCGGTCTTTAACTGGGAGCGGTTCTCGCGGGTGACAGACGACGGGTTCTTCATCGTGATCGAGGCGCGCGACGCCAAGTTTTCCGAGACCAAGACCCGCGCGCTGCTCGAGGAAATCGGCGGCCGTCACGTCACCCTCATTCACGACTGACCATGCTCCGTTACTTCTTCATCGCCTTTATTCTGGTCGCCGTCGCGGTCGTGGCGCTCGCCGGTCTCCGCTTTGACCATGGCGGCGCACCCAGCCCGCGGCCGCCGATCGAGATTTTCCGGGACATGGATCACCAACCGAAATACCAGCCGCAGCATCCGAGCGGGTTCTTTGCCGACGGGCGCTCCGCGCGGAAGCCGGTCGATGGCACCGTCCCGCTGGGTTACGCGCTGCACGGCTTTTACCTCCAGGCGGGGGCGAAAAACGGCGCGTTTGAGCCGGCGGGGTTTGCCAATCAGCCGGACTATTACAACACCGGAAAATTCGGCGACAGTTATGGCGATGGCTTCCCGGTCGAACTCACGGTGAACCTTGAAAAGCTCATCGCCCGCGGGCAGGAGCGCTTCAATATCAACTGCGCGGTCTGCCACGGAAAGGCCGGCATGGGGAACGGCGTGGCCGGCCAGTATGGCGTCGCAGCCATCGCCAACCTTCAGGACGACCGCATCCGCAGCATGCCCGACGGCCAGCTTTTTTCCACGATCACCAACGGCAAAAACACCATGGGAGCCTACGGGCCGCTGATCGCCATCGAGGACCGCTGGGCCATCGTCGCCTACATCCGGGCGTTGCAGAAAAGCCAGGGCGTGAAGCTCGCGGAGCTGCCGGAGGCGCAACAGCAGGAACTCCAAGCCAAGCCATGAGCGACCACTCCCACGAAATCACGCCGCCCGAGCCGGAGAAGTTCGACGCCAAGCATCTCGCCGGCTTGCAGCAGATCCTGCTCGGCGCGGCCGTCGGCGGCCTCGGCGTCAGTGCCATCGGCTTCTTTGTCGCGCGCCAGCAGTTCGCCTTTTCCTGGCTCTTCGCCTTCGCCTACTTCTTCACGATGGCCTGCGGCGCGCTTTTCTGGACGAGCCTCCAGCACGCCACGGATTCCGAGTGGTCGGTGCTCGTCCGGCGGCAGATGGAAAACCTCGCGAGGCTGCTCCCGTGGTTCGCCCTCCTCTTCCTGCCGCTCCTCGTTTGCGCGCCGTTTCTTTGGAAATGGTGGAACCTCCAGCCCGGTGACGATCCGCTCCTCGATGCGAAGGCCGGCTACCTGAACCAGACCTTCTTTTACTGCCGGGCCGCGGGCTACTTCCTGTTTCTCTGGTGGGTGTCCTCCACCCTCGCCAAGCGCTCCATCGCGCAGGACGCCGACGGCGCGGCGCAGCACACCTATGTCATGCGCAAGTTTGGCACCGGCGGCATCGCCGTCGTCGCGCTGTCCATCTCCTTCGCCGCCTTCGACTGGCTGATGGGTCTCGACTACCACTGGTTCTCCACGATGTGGGGCGTCTATGTTTTCGCCGGAGCCGCGGGCAGCTCCATGTCGCTGCTCGTGCTGGTCATTACTTGGTTGAAGTCGAAAGGCTACCTCAAGGCGGTGAACAACGAGCACTACCACATCATGGGTAAGTTCATGTTGGCCTTCACGATTTTCTGGGCCTACATCGGCTTCTCCCAATACATGCTCATCTGGTATGCGAACATCCCGGAGGAGACGATCTACTTCCGCATCCGCAACACCGAATCCTGGTGGTATTTCTCGCAGTTCCTCGTCATCGGGCGCTTCTTCCTGCCCTTCCCCGTGCTGCTCATGCAGGCCACGAAAAAGACGAAATACATCAACCATGTCGCCGTCTGGATCCTGCTCATGCAGCTCCTCGACGTGTATGTGATCGTGCTGCCCGCGCTGCATCCCGAGGGCTTCCGCCCGAGCATGTTCGACCTGTTCTCCCTCATCGGGATTGGCGGCCTCCTGGGCTGGCTCTTCCTGCGGAATCTCGTCAAATCGAACCTCTTCCCGATGCGCGATCCGCGCCTGCTCGGCTCGATCAAACTCAGCAACTGATATGGCGTCCGAAAACTCCAGCCGCACGCCCAACGCCTTCGTCGTCTTCCTCGGCACGGCCGCCGCGTTCGGCGTCGTTGCCCTCGTTTTCGGCACCACCCTCTCGCTGAACAAGCCGGTCGATGAGGTCGAAAAGAAACGCGCCGCCCAGCGCCTTGAGACCCGCACGAAGCTCGACGCCGAAGCGCAAGCCAAGCTCGGTTCGCTGGGGTGGGTGGACAAAGCGAAGGGCACCGTCCACGTCCCGATCGCGGATGCGATGAAGATGGTCGTCGCCGACTTGACGGCGAAAAAGCCCGCGCCCTCGTCCGTGAAAGTCGAAGCCCCACTGCCGCTGCCGGTCGCCGATCCGAAGTCCGCCGAGCCGCCGCCTGCCGCGCTCCCATCCGCTCCGCAGGGCGCGGACACCGTGCGCTTTGCCCAGCCCGCCGCCGCGGAAGCTCCCGCAGCGCCGACGCCCGTCACTCCCGCGCCTCCGGCTCCGGCTCCCGAGAAACCCGCCGAGCCTGCGCCCGCGCCCGCCATCCCGCCGCCCGCACCCGCGCCGGCCCCGGAGCCGCCCGTCGCTCCGCCGACCAATCCGACCGATAATCCCGAGCCCACGAAATGACCGCCGCCGCTCTCGCTCCCACTCCGACGACCGCCCCGGCCCCCGCCGCGCCCAGCGCCGCGCAGGTGCAGGCCGCCGAGCGCGCCGCCATCGACGCCTCCGCGTCCGGCCCGGTGCTCTTTTTCTTTGGCAACGCCATCCTCTGGCTGCTCCTCGCCACGGTGCTCGGCTTCATTTCGTCCGTCCAACTGCACAGCCCCGGCTTCCTCGCCGACTGCCCCTTTCTCACCTATGGCCGCATCCTGCCTGCCTATAACAACGCGCTCGGCTACGGCTGGGCCACGCTCTCCGGCATGGGTGTCGCGATCTGGCTGCTCGCCCGTCTTTGCCGCGTGCAGGTCAAAGCGCCCGGCGTCCTCGTCACCGGCGCGATCTTCTGGCAGGTCGGGCTGACCCTCGGCATCGGCCAGATTCTCGCGGGGAAAACGACGGGCGTGGAAGGTCTGGAAATCCCCGGCAGCGCCGCGGTGCTGATGTTCTTTGGCCACATGCTCGTCGGCCTCTGGGGCGCGCTGCTCTTTGGCTACCGCCGCCAGGCTCCGGCCTACATCTCGGTGTGGTATCTGGTCGCCGCGCTGTTCTGGTTCCCGTGGACCTTCGGCCTCGCCCATCTTTCCATCCAGCTCCCCGGCGTCAGCGGTGTGGTGCAAAGTCTCGTCGGCGCGTGGGCCATGCAGAACTTCCTGAATGTCTTCATCACCGCCATCGGCCTCGCCGCGGCGTATTACCTCATCCCGAAAGTCATCAACCGCCCGGTCCACAGCTATCACCTCGCCTCCACCGGCTTTTGGGCGTTCATCCTTTTCTCCGGGCTGACCGGTGCCGTGCGGCTGAGCGGCGGGCCGCTGCCCGTCTGGCTGGTCACGCTGAGCATCGCGGCGACGATCCTCCTCATCGTCCAGATCGCCACGGTTTCGGCCAATCTGCTGCTCACCATGGACGGCCAATACCACATGGTCTATCACTCGCCGACCGTCCGCTTCACCGTCTTTGGCGCGATCTCTTTCATCATCGCCAGCGTCGTCGGGCTGCTCGCGGCGCTGCGCTCGGCGGATCGCGTGCTGCACTTCACGTTATTCCAGTCCGCGCAGACCCATCTGCTGCTCTACGCGTTCTTCAGCATGGTTATGTTTGGCGCGATCTACTACATCCTGCCGCGCCTCGTCGGCTGCGAGTGGCTCTCCTCCACGATGATTCGCTGGCACTTTCTCGCCGCGGCCTACGGCGCGGGAACTTTGATCATCGCCCTCGCCGCCGGCGGTATCGCCAGCGGCGCGGCGCTCGCCGATCCGGGGATGATCTTCTCGCAGGTCATCGAGGACGGCGCGCGTTATCACATCGGCGCGACGCTCGGGTGGGGCATGCTCGCCGTGGGCCACGTGATCTTTGCCTGCCATTTCCTGCTCATGCTTTTCCGCATCGGCCAGCCGGGCGGTGAACCCACGCTCTTCGCACCCATCGGGGAGGAGAAACACTAAATGAATCGCTCGCTCTACTTGTTCGCCGGGATCATCGGGTCATTCGCCCTTTCCTGCTACGCGCTGGTCCTGCTCCCGCAGCGCCAGCTCGGCGGGCTCCAGCCGCAGATCGCGGAGGACGAGGGGAAAATCGTGGACATCTATCCGGTGCAAAACGTCGGCCACGAAGAGGGCCGCGCCATCTACCAGTCGGAAGGCTGCTTCTACTGCCACTCGCAGCAGGTGCGCGACGAGCAAAACGGCACGGACATCGAGCGCGGCTGGGGCGTCCGCCGCACCGTCGCGCGCGATTACATTTTCGAGAAAACCCCCGTCCTCGGCAGCATGCGCATCGGCCCCGATCTGGCGAATGTCGGTTCGCCGAAATGGCGCAACGAACCTGCGGGCGAATACGCGACCTACAAGCCGAAGAAGCGCGACGCCGCGTGGCAACTGCTCCACCTCTACGCGCCGCGGACGGTCATCAAAAGCTCGAACATGCCGCCCTACCGCTACCTTTTTGAGACGAAAAAAATCAGCGGCCAGCGCTCCGTGGACGCCCTCGCCCTGACCGGCCCGGACGCGCCCCAGCCTGGCTACGAGGTCGTGCCCAAGGCCGAGGCCAGGAAGCTCGTCGCCTACCTGATGTCGCTCGATAAAAGCCACCCGCTCAAGGAAGTGAAAGGGTCTGCGCCGGAGGTCGCCGCCAAGTGAGCCAGCCCAACGATCCCTCGCCCATGAAGGAAAGCCCCGACCGCATCGACTACCGCGAAAGCGCGGACATCACGGAAGTCCACGCCTCCGTGCAGCGCGAGAAGCCCGAGCCGTCCGCCGATGTTACTCCCATGCCGCTCTGGCTCACCGGCATCTGCGCCGGCGCGATGGTCTGGGCCGGCACTTACTTCGGCGTCTTCCACGGCGGCCTCAGCGCCACCGTCTATAACGAATTCGAAAGCTCACCCGCCGTCCTTTTCCCGCAGCCGCAGAAAGCCGGCGGCAAGGCCGCGACCACCGAGGCCCCGCAGTCGCTCGCGCAGGTGGGCAAGGGTGTTTACAGCCAGAACTGCGTCGCCTGCCATCAGGCGACCGGCGCCGGCGTGCCGGGACAGTTTCCGCCGCTCGCCAAATCCGAATACGTTACCGGCAGCGAGAAAAGGCTGGTCGCGATTCTGCTGAAAGGCGCGCAGGGTCCGATCACCGTGCTTGGTGAAGCGCATACTTATTCGGGTAACATGGTCCCGTGGGAGGCGACGCTCTCGCCAAAGAAAATCGCGGCGGTCACGAGTTACATCCGGCAGGAATGGGGCAACAGCGCGCCCGAGATATCCGAGGCAAAAGTGATCGCGGCGAAGAAGGAATTCGCCGCCCAGACCGCGCAATGGACCGAGGCGCAGCTCCTCCAAATTCCCGCCGACGCCACCCTGCCCGACGCCGCCGGAGCCGCCGCGCCCGCGCCCGCCGCCCAGGGTTCCGCAGCTCCCGCCGGAGCCACACCCGCCGCCGCCGCCACTCCCAACCTGATCGCGGAAGGCAAAAAGAACTACATGCTGATCTGCATCGCCTGTCATCAGGCGACCGGCATGGGCCTGCCCGCGGTCTTCCCGCCGCTGACCAAATCGCCCTACGTCAACGGCAGCCCCGAGCGGTTCGCGGCGATCATTTTGAAAGGCAACGGCGGGCCGTTTATCGTCGATGGCAAGCCGTTCAACCAGATCATGCCGGGCCAGGAGGCCGCCCTGACGGACGAAAAGATCGCCGGCATCATGAGCTTCGTCCGCGCGAACTTTGGCAACACCCCGGCGCCCGTGACTCCCGAGGTCGTGGCCGCGGCGCGTAAAAAATACACCGACCGCAAAACACCGTGGACCCAGGCCGAACTCGACGCCTGGAAGGACGACGCACTCCAATAAACCGACCGTCAACCATCCAGCCATGATCCGAAAATCCCTCACTTATCTCAGCGCGCTGCTCGCGCTCGCCGTTTTCGCCCGCGCGCAGGACGCCGCCCCGGACCAAGCCGCCGAGGGCAAAAAGAACTACATGCTGATCTGCATCGCCTGCCATCAGGCGACTGGCATGGGCCTGCCCGCGGTCTTCCCGCCGCTGACCAAATCGCCTTACGTGAACGGCTCAGCCGAGCGCTTCGCATCGATCATCCTGAAGGGCAACGCCGGCCCGTTTACCGTCGATGGCAAGCCTTTCAACCAGATCATGCCGGCCCAGGAAGCCGCCCTGACCGACGAAAAAATCGCCGCCATCATGACCTTCGTGCGCGCCAGCTTTGGCAACACCCCGGCGCCCGTCACCGCCGAGGTCGTGGCTGCGGCGCGGAAAAAATTCGCCGAGCACAAAACCCCGTGGACGCAGGCCGAACTCGATGCCTGGAAAGACGACGCGCCCGCCAAGTAATCATCCGATGCGGCTCTTTTCCCGTATCTGCGCCGTGCGCCCGAGCGTATTTTTTTCGCCGATCCGTCACCGCCCAAGAGCCGCCATCCGCCACAACTAGAAACCTTCCCGCACCATGTCCACCGCCGCCATCACGCACGCGCCCGACGCCCACGCCCACG